>NZ_JBLYNV010000013.1:0-103526 GCF_049310165.1 Endozoicomonas sp. ALE010
CTTGAATAGAGGTCCATAACCACTGCCAGATACAACCATCCCTCGCGAGTCCATAAATAAGTAATATCTGTCGTATAGACCTTATTCGCCTTCGTGACTGCAAACTCCCTGTTCAGGAGATTTTCTGCAACTGGAAACTTGTGCCTGCTATTCGTCGTCACCTTGAATTTTTTCGCATACTTCACGACCAGCCCCAACCGTTTCATCAGTGTTGTTGCCTGATGGCGACCTATGCTGTAACCCTTGCTTCGCAGTGCTTTTGCCATTCTTCGGCTGCCATATGAGCGATCAGAGTCGACAAAAATCTGCTGCGCATCAGCCTCCAGGCGGAACTGTTCAGCCCTGGAGTTCTCCTGCTGAGTCTGTTGTTTCTGCCAGCGGTAAAAGCCACTGCGCCCCACTTGCATCACTTTGCAGAGTACCTGCACCGGATAGACCACCTTCTCCTGTTGTATGAATGCAAACCTTACAACAGTTCTTTCGCGAAGAAGGCCGTCGCCTTTTTTAGGATTTCCTGCTCCATTTTCAACTGGCGATTTTCAGCTTCCAGCTCTTTTATTCGCTGTTGATCAGGCGTCAGAGCTTGCTGCCCTTTGCCAGGAAAAGACATTTCCTTTTTTTCATTCTGCTCACGTACCCAGCGTCTTAGGTTACCATCATGGATACCAAGACTTCTGGCCACTTCTGTAGCAGCCTGCCCCTGTTCAACTACCATAGCAATGGCTTTACGCTTAAATTCCGGAGAATAATTCTTACGCTGCTTTGTCACTTTCTACCTCGTCATCAATGGTACTATTGTGCTTAACGAGGTGTCCTAAGTCATTAAACCACTTCAAGCATTAGTAGAGCATCCACTGTTTACGGACTGCCTTGGCTTGAAACAAGTGTTCAGTGGTGGCGAGACACTGACACGCAATCTTGCTAAAGAATTTTTCCAGTGTCTACCACACACTGAGTTGACGAACCTGTATGGTCCGACTGAGTGTACGATCAACTCTTCTACTTTCACATTATCTCATGCGTCACTGGACGAATATCCGGACGCGATTTCAATTGGTAAACCTGTCGCAAACAGCTTGTACCACGTACTAACGGAAGACGGTCAACCTGCGGAGGTTGGTGAAATTGGTGAACTACACATTTCTGGTGTTCAGGTTGCAAAAGGCTACTATAACCGACCAAAAATGACAGATGAGAGGTTTATCACTAACCCAAGTCCATACCTGCCCGGACATGAAATTATGTATAAAACCGGGGACCTAGTGAAACAGGATATTCAGGGGAATACACATTTTGTAGGTAGAGTGGATAGCCAGATCAAGCTACGCGGTTATCGGGTTGAACTCGATGAGATACGTCTGGCGATTGAAAATCATCAGTGGGTCAAAATGGCAGCTATGGTGGTTAAAAGTGATCCGCGAACTGGTCACCAGAACTTAATTGCCTGTGTGGAGCTCGATGAAAGGCAAGCGGCACTAATGGATCAGGGCAATCATGACAGTCATCATCAATCAAAATCGAACAAGTTTCAGGTAAAGGCACAATTATCGAATTCCGGTTGCCGTGACTTGACTCTCTGCGACGTAGACGACATCCAGCCCTTGCCAGGGAAAACGGCGACGACAATGCAGCGAGTAAATGCCTTCGGCCGAAAAACTTACCGTTTCTTTGAAGGTCAGGTTCCTGTGTCCAAAGCGATGTTGCTGAACATGTTGGAACGTCAACCGCTTCCAGCCAAATTTACAGGCTGTGTTGATGCTCTTTCGATGACGGATTTTGGTGGTCTGCTAAGAAACTTTGGTCAGTTCATAAGTGAAGAGCGTCTGCTCCCAAAATATGCCTATGCATCACCAGGGGCCTTATACGCCACGCAAATGTATTTTGAAATCAATGGCGTCTTGGGGATGAAGCCAGGAATTTACTACTATCACCCCGCAGAACATTGCCTGGTCAAAGTTCATGCGCTACTGGCACATCATACCCCAACCTTGAATGTACATTTCATTGGAAAGTGTGGCGCTATTGAGCCTGTGTATAAAAACAATATCCTTGAAGTACTGGAAATGGAAACGGGGCATATGTTGGGTGTGTTCGATGAGTTGCTACCCAAACATGGCCTATCTTTACTTCAAGATCAGACCGTTGCACGTGATACTTTGCCAGAGTGGTATGACGGCAAAAGTGAGGATTTTTACCTCGGCAACTACCGGTTTGAGGCATACCTGTTGACTCATCAAGCAGCCAGCCCACAGTATCTTGTGCAAGTACACGGGGACAAAGTTGAAGGGCTTTCACCCGGCCTTTATCAATACCAAAATGGTGATTTGCATTGGCTAACCAATCAGATGCTGCAAAAGCGTGATGTGATTGCTATCAACCAGAAAGTATTTGAACGCTCGAGTTTTGGTGTCGGACTCGTATGTCATGGTGAAGATTCAGATAGTCACTATATTCATTTGGGTCGTGCACTTCACCGCCTACAAAGTAACGCCTCTCTGATTGGAATCATGTCTTCCGGATACAGTTCAAAAACCAATCATGACCTTCCCGCAGCCGTGAAAATGAGAGCAATTCTGGCAGAACATGGTCGCCCGATGGACAGTTTTTACTTTGGTGTTGGTGGGCCGATCAGCGAAGCACAACACATGAGTGAAGGCATGAATGAAGATCGTGTTCATATGCAGGGTCCGACAGAGATACTCAAAGATGAATTGGCCTTGCTGTTGCCACATTACATGATTCCGAACAAAGTTCTTGTATTGAATAAACTACCACAGACGAATAACGGAAAGGTCGACCATATTGCTCTAAACCAGCTTGATGAAATCAATCAGGTAAATGCTGATCAAGCACTGATCCCGTTGACAACGGAGACGGAGAAAAAGGTCGGTGACATTTGGTGCCGCGTCATGAAGTGGGAGCACGTTTCCGCCACTGATAACTTCTTTAGAGCTGGCGGGAACTCCCTGACAGCTGTTGCTCTGATCAACCGCATCAATGGTACGTTTGGTATCAAAATGCCACTTCAGGTCTTATTTCAGGAGCCAAACGTGACTGGTCTGGCTCAATGGATTGACAACAATGTAACGGAGCAAAGCCCATGCTTGAGAGTGATCCATCTAAATCAGAGTTCTGAGAAACCAATATTTTGCTGGCCAGGCCTAGGAGGTTATCCTCTGAACCTGAAGCTGATCGCCAACGAATTGCTCCCCGAACGTGCTTTCTATGGGATTCAAGCACAGGGGATTAATGCAGATGAATTACCACTAGCGTCCATTCGTGACATGGCCAAAGAAGACATTGAGCAAATCAAAGCGGTTCAACCTGAAGGACCATACACACTATGGGGATATTCCTTCGGCGCACGGGTTGCTTTTGAAGTGGCTGCTCAGCTAGAAGCCACGGGTGAGACTGTTGAGGCACTCTACCTGCTTGCACCAGGTGCACCAATCACCCAGATGGAAAGAGAGCAGGCATTCAAGCATGAGGCCAGCTTCAAGAACCCGGTTTTTCTGGCCATTTTATTTTCTGTTTTTGCCCACAAAGTCGCAGGCAGGCTGATGGAACGCTGTATTGAGCTGTGCCGCACGGAACATGAGTTTGTTGCATTTATCTGCCAGCGATTTCCGCTACTGCAACCTGACTTGGTCAAGCGTATTATCCGCATTGTCACTATGACCTATGGCTTTAGTTATCAATTCGAAGAGTTGGAAAACCGATGCCTGAATGCGCCGATCACAATTATTAAAGCACAGAATGACCATTATTCATTCCTTGAAAATACACCGGCCTTTAGCAAAGAAGCACCGAAATACCTTGAGCTAAATGCTGACCACTACCAAGTTTTGAAAGCCACCGGTGTGCAGGAATTGAAGCAAAAACTAAACATATTAAAATAATCCCTGCACCGACTACTGGGTCGAATAGCGAACGAACTTAAGCCAGTTTGATTGCCCCTCGGGCAACCCTGGTTTTCTGGATAGTACTCAGGGTCAAGCCTCTGAGATTTCTTCCTTTAAAATGAAAAATAAGGATAGAAGTATTATGGAACAAATGATAACACTTGAGTTTCACCCGGAAGTGAAAGCGGCACTTGAAGCTGGTCACGCAGTGGTTGCCCTTGAATCGAACGTAATTACTCACCCGACCTTCACCACCCCTTGGTAACATTTTGATTTTAAACGATTAAATATCGTGCCAACCATATATTCGAATAGAATATATGCTTCAAAATCAAATGATTACGTTATTTTGGTGGTGAAAGTGGGACTCACGGATTGGATTATCCAGATAATGTTACCACTGCATTGAAAGTTGAAGCTGCCGTTCGTGAAAGCGGTGCCATACCTGCCACAATCGGTATCGACAATGGTGTGGTATTGGTGGGCATGAATCGCGAGCAAATTGAGCGCTTTGCATCAACTCCAAATATTCCGAAAGTCTCAAGCAGAGATTTGCCATTTATTTTAGCTTCAGGAAAGATGGGGGCGATGACTGTTGCATCATCTCTGGTGATAGCCGAACTCGCTAGCATTCCTTTCTTCAGTTCAGCTGGGATTGGCGGGGTTCACCGAGGGGCGGAAACATCTATGGACATTTCTTCTGATCTGATCCAATTCACGCGCTCTAAAGTTGCTGTAGTTTGTGCCGGAGCAAAGAATATTCTCGATATTGGTCTAACACTAGAGTACCTCGAGACCCAGTGCGTACCTGTGGTTTCTTACCAGTCTAACGACTTTCCGGCATTTTACTGCCAGACCAGTGGATATAAGAGCCCGATGAGAATGGATCATGCTGATGAGATTGCCAGAGCGATTGAAATCAACTGGTCTATTCCCGGTGCCGCTGGTATGTTGATTACGACGCCAACCCGTGAAGAGGATGCTATTGACAGTAAGGATATCCAGCTTGTAGTAAAACAAGCTGTTGAACAAGCGGAGACAGAAGGGGTGACCGGAAACGCAGTGACGAAATTCATTATGAAGGCTATCGAGAAAGCTACTGCGGGCCGTTCAGCGGAAGCAAACAAGGCGGTTCTGATTAATACTGCTCGAGTGGCGGGAGAGCTTGCCGTTGCACACAGTCATTATCTCCGCGATAAAGGGCAGCACGTTGGAGGCTGACACACTTTCTCAAGTATGCAAAATCAGAGCTGGGCAACTGTCAGGTTCTGGAACCAGTGCGAAAGGCGATATCAACAGTAGAGAGCCATGCTGACAGGATATTAAAACGCTGGACGTCAACCTACACAAATGCCCGAATGGAAGGCCTAAACAGTCTTTTTCAGGCGGCCAGAAGCAGGGCAAGAGGTTACCGCAACACAGGAACCTTTTTGATGATGGATCTACATGATCGCTAGCCCTGTAGCTGATGTGCTGAAATCCATATGAAACAGCGAAGAGCCGCTTTTACCCCCTGAAGTATCTGTTTTATTAAAGAAGAAAAAGGTATAAAAGTTGTGATTAGGTGATCCACGATATCCAGCATAACGTGTAGGCTATTTCGTTGCGTTTGAAAAAACGGTCGTTTTTTCAGACTGCGGTACGGAGGTTCGACCAACCTCTGTACCTCCCGCCAAATCGTGCATTTTTGCCGTCTAACTTTTTATCGTCTACTTTTCTTCTGTAGTGTTGAGAACAGCAGACGACTTTGACCGAAAACATGAAAATTGGGTACGCTCGTGTTAGTACTTCAGATCAGAATCTGAACTCACAAATTGATGCGCTGAGAAAAGCTGGTTGCCAGAAAATTTTTCAGGATGTGGCCAGTGGAGCAAAATCAGACAGACCTGGTCTTGAAGATCTTATGAAAGCAATCCGACCTGGTGACATGCTGGTCATTTGCAAACTGGATCGCTTGGGACGATCACTTCAACATCTTGTATCTCTGGCCAGCGAATTGATTGAGCAAAAAATCGGCCTGATTAGCCTCAATGACCCCGTGGATACTTCAACGCCACAGGGAAGGTTAAGCTTTAATCTCTTTGCGGCACTGGCTGAATTTGAACGAGAGATCATCAGGGAGCGTACCCGCATAGGCCTGGAGTCTGCAAGGCTGCGCGGTCGCAGAGGGGGGCGGCCTAAGGGGCTACCCGAGCGGGCACAGAAAATCGCCTGCGCTGCTGAGACCTTATATAAAGAAGGTCAATTAACCGTTGATGAAATTGCTTCCCATCTGGGCATTTGCAAGTCAACACTTTACTCCTACCTGCGCTACAGGGGAGTCCCCATGGCTGGAAAAGTTGACTGACTGAAGGGAACATGTTCAGTCCGAGCATTAATAATAAGACGAAGTATCAATGGTTGCAGTTCATGAAACCGCCTATCCCCGGTTGCGTTCGAGAACGACCTTCAAAGACTTGGAGGGATCTATTTGGGAACCCGCTCCGGACGAACTGAAATGGGTTAAGCAGGTCGTTACCAAGCCTCTGCACCGACATGTATTGTTGATCCATCTTAAAATGTTCCAGCACCTGGGCTATCACGTTGCCTTCAAAGATATACCTGCCGGTTTTATACAATATTACGGTAAGAAATTGCGGCATCGATCTACCGTTGAATCCGTCCGACGCGACGCCCACAGCTCTCGTCGGTCGTTTTACATCGAGCAGATAAGGCAGCATTTGGGCGTAAGGCCATTTGATACAGATCTGGCAGAACAAGCTATGGCAGTATCGGCTGAAACGCGCCACTATCAACAGGATATGATTAATGAAGTCATTGAGCTTCTGTTAAAAGACCGATGTGAACTCCCAGGGTTTTCAACCTTAAACAAAATGGCAGTCAGTGCCCGACACGAGTTCAACAGTAACCTTTACTCAAGCTATTGGCAGAAGCTTTCAACGGAAAGTAAAAAGCAGCTATCCGAATTGTTGGAGCAGGAACCATGGGATCGACTGAAGCCCATCAACAAAAAAGTGAGTCGCAACAATGCTTCCGTGCACCTCAACCAGTTGCAATGGTACCAAAATATTCGTAAAAATCTTCCGAACCTGCCGGAAATGACACCTGAAAAATGCCGGGCACTGGAACTTGAAGCGTGTGCCCAGGATCGATCCGAAATGGAAAGTATAAAATCGGAGAAACAGGCTCTACTTCTTGCTTTGTTATTGCGCTATCGACACGCTCAGGTACTCGACGACATTGCCAGTATTTTTTTGAAATTGCTTCGGAGTATTCATAACAGGGCACAGACCAAACTGCAGGAGTGGCAGAAAGGCAAGACGAAGCAACAGGAAAAACTCATTGCCCAGCTAAAGTCGGTCAGTCAGGCTTACCAGCAGGAAAGCACAAGCTCAGACCCTACTCTTGAATCCATTGGCCAGGCCCTGAAAAACAAACCTCAGGAAGTCATCAAAGCTTGCAATGAACTGCTGGAATACTCTGATGGCAATTACCTGCCTTTCACCATTCCTTCCTACAGATACCATCGGTCCAGTCTGCTTACCGCAATGTCGTTATTCACTTTGAGGACGGCCTGTAATGACTATCGGCTGATACAGGCATGGCATTTTATCAAAAAGCACCAGAAGTCACGCAAAACCTGGCTGGATGTGAGTGATACTCAAATCAGTTGGGACTGGATACCAGCCAGAAAGTGGTGGAAGCTGGTGACCGGCACTGATAAAAAGACAAAACAAATCGTAAAGGTTCATCGGCTTTATCTTGAGTTATGCCTTCTGACTCTGGTTGCTGAGGGACTGCAATGTGCTGATCTCTTTATTGAAAACAGTACCGAATTCAGTGACCGGCGTCTGCAGCTAATCAGCGATGAGGAGTATCGGGACGGCGAGGCTGACTACTGCGATATGGTCGGTTTCCCTGCTGATAAAGTTGCCTTCTGTCAGGATTTGAGGCAGCGCCTGAAAGCTGTATGTCAAAAGACGGATATGGCTTTTCCAAGTAATACTCAGGCAAAGATAAAGGATGGCGAACTGGTCATCTCTCCTATTCGTGCCGAAGAGAAACCCGCTGAACTGGAAGTTCTTGAGACTCTGATTCAAGAACGAACACCGTCAATCAATATTCTTGATTTACTGACCGAAACAAAGCTGTGGCTCAATTTAAGTAGGCACTGGCGACCGCTATCAGGGCAGCAAAGCCGCATCGACAACCTTGAGGAACGCTTTGTACTGGCTCTACTCTGCTATGGCTGCAACCTGGGATCGGCCCAATTATCACGATCCGTCAAAGGAGTCAGCCGCAAACAGATTGCCCGCATGAACCTGAAATACAGCTCAGAAGAAGGCCTGAGCCAATGTATTAAAGAGGTGATTAATGCCTACAACAAATTTTCTTTACCCGGTTACTGGGGAACAGGAAAGAGTGCCTCAGCGGATGGTACAAAGTGGGATCTTTATGAAAATAATCTGCTATCAGAATACCATGTTCGCTATGGGGGATACGGCGGCATCGGCTATTACCATGTCTCTGATACCTACATAGCTCTGTTTAGCCGTTTCATCCCCTGTGGAGTCTATGAAGCGATTTATATACTGGATGCCCTTTTGGAGAACCAGTCAGATATACAACCAGACACATTACATGCCGATACCCATGGGCAAAGCCTTGCAGTATTTGGTTTGGCACATCTGCTGGGTATAAAGCTGATGCCTCGCATCAAAAACATAAAAAGGCTGATATTTTATCGCCCTGAAACTGGGCTAAAGATTGATAATATTGGTCCTTTGTTCCGGGAAACTCTGAAATGGGAACGGATCGAGGCTTGCTGGGAGGATATGCTGCGAATTGCCATGTCCATCAAAGCCGGGAAGATCTCAGCATCGACCATCATCAAGCGGCTCAACAGCAAAAGCCGAAAAAACTCTGTGTATTATGGGTTCAGAGAACTGGGTCGGGCAGTAAGAACACTTTTCCTTCTGGAATACATTCAGGACACGGGAATGCGGAGAATGATTAACGCCGCAACCAACAAAAGCGAAAAGTTCAATGACTTCTCTGCCTTGCTGTTCTTTGGCAACAAAGGCGTCATAAGGGAGAATGACCGGAGCCAGCAGGACAAAATTATCAAGTACAATCACCTGACTGCCAATATGGTCATACTTCACACAGTCGAAACTCTGAGTCGCACATTGACTGAGTTACGAAAAGAAGGGCATGAAATCACGGATGAAATGCTGAGCCACCTCTCACCGTACCGTGACCATCATATTAATCTTCTGGGGGATTACCGGCTGGACCTGAAGAAAAAGGTACGACCGTTAGAATTTGATATTTTTCCTAATAAAAACAAGATGGTTACGTGATTTTTATGAAGATTTGTCACGGTTACGGGCCACGTACCTTGATGAGTGGATGGACAGTTTTACCCAGGTACGTTCATTGGCTGAACTGACGTTGAATGAGCCAGATGATATCAATGGATAAAAAATCGATTCCTGCTCATTTCCGAAACTTGGTGATTCCTGATACTCGGCTCCTGATGTTGTATGCAGGGGCTCCCGAGTGTTGGGCTGCTTCTCGAAAAGACAGTTCTGCGGGGCTATTCAATCACCTGGTATTACCGGAGTTGAATCAGGCTGAGTATTTTTACTGGCCTGTGGCGCTGCTCCGTTGTCATCATTAACTTTGATCGTCTGAATATGCACCTGGCGCATAAGCTCGCTCATATCATTCTTGAGGCGGGTGCAAACGATGTGGCTTTACGGAATATGCCGGATCAGACGGTCTTTACGAGTATTCTGGAAGAATAGACTAGTGGCACTGTCCAAAATGGATCGGCCTGCTGTTCAAAAGTGCCCCCCCCTACTGCTGATGGCACACCGTGCTGCAATGTGTCCATTCAGAAAAAATTTGTAACAGCAAGTTTAACCCGCTGTAACCTGCTCGTACCCCAAAACCAAAAAGGCAGCACCAGTTACCCAGTGCTGCCTTCATTTCATCGTGAATATAAGGTGTAAACCTTAACTCACGGTCGTCTGCCAACTGGCAGCAATCACCGGAGTAACCTGATCGCGAACGTTCTGTGGCAGCTGAGCTTCACCAGCTGGCGGTGCATCAAACCCAGCCATGGCATTGACCAAGTTCTCCACCTTGTTGGCCAGCAACACAGCATCGCCCGTGCGGATTTTATCCAACTTTTGGGCATCATTGCTGTACCAGTCCTGTACCGTAATCTGATCATCAGAACCGATAACATCAATCAGCAGATGGTCACCGGAGCGGGTAAACCAGAGGTTTTCTTCTTCAATGCCCAACAGCTGCAGTACATCCTGATCCACTGCTGAATTGGACAGGTTATTGATCGTGTCAGCACCACCACCTGTTGTGAAATGGTAGGTATCATTTCCATCACCCCCCATCAGATAGTCATTGCCAACGTTGCCATGAAGATGATCATCGCCGGCTCCACCATCCAGCATTTCAGCATCGGAAGAGCCAAGAATGATCTGATCACCAGCCTGGCCGTTCAGAATCGTGGCATAACCCCGTTCGTCCGGAACGTTCTGGTAGTCCGGTGAACCATTGGTATCAGGGTTAGTGCCACCAAAAGCACCGAATATCTGATCTGCGGTAATCTGACCGCCACTGGCAAACCGAATGGTATCCACTACGTTATCACCACCCAGGAACCAGTCTTTCAGCGTAACCGTATCAGTCCCACCCTGAATATTGAGAATCAGGTCACTACCAAAACGGCTGAGGCCTGAGGCTACCTGGTTAAAGCTGATACCTTCAAACAACAGCGTATCATTACCACCGCCAGCATTGTTGATAACGTCCTGACCATCTCCGGCAGTAAACACATAGGTATCGTTACCACGTCCACCTTTCAGAGTGTCATTTCCAGCCTGTCCATTCAGGGTATCGTGACCATTTCCGCCCTCCAGAAGATCATCACCGCCATCCCCGGATAGCTGATCATCGCCATTAAATCCACGGATGTGATCAACGTTGGTTGTACCCGCTAACGATGCGTCATCACCGGCTGTGCCATCAACCTCATTAAGACTGTTTTCAGAAGGGGTTGGAATGGCCAGACCAAAGGCAGCAAAAATCCGGGCTGCCGTGATCTGACCACCAGTAGCAAACGTGAAGCTGTCGATCAGATGTTCACCGCCCAGGAAGAATTTCTTGAGGGTGATCTGATCCGGGCCACCATTCACCTTGAGAATCAGGTCATCGCCCATTTTGGAGAGGCCAGAGGCTACCTGGTTAAAGGTGATACCATTTACAAAGTGCACTTTGTCGGTACCACCACCCGTGTTATCCACCACATCCTGTCCACTGGAGAAGTGATAGATATCATCTCCCTGACCGCCAATCAGATGATCGTTGCCAGCTCCGCCAATCAATGTGTCATTACCGGCACCGCCCAGCAGCACTTCATTGGCAGCGGTCCCTGTGATGACATCGTCACCGCCCAGTCCTGGCTCGGTTGGCTCACCGGTCTCTCCACCCTGGTTACCCCCACCGGAACTGCCACCAGAGTTATCTCCCGATTCATCACCATTACCGTTGCCAGTCTCACCTCCGCTGCCATCACCACCGCCCGGGAGAGCCGTTAGTAACGATGCAAAGCTTGAGGCCGGGATAGCATAGCCACCGTCAGAAGGTTGCACATAGCTGATGGCTTTCTCACCACCAAGGAAGTGATCTTTCACCCGCAGCTGTTGCTTCAGATCATTATCCAGAAGCATGACCAGATCATTGCCATCCTTATGGAAGCTGATCCGGTCACGGCTGATACCGCCATTGAAAAGCACCCAGTCGGTACCGCCACCCGTGGCATCAATGGTATCTACACCGTCTCCGGCCTGATAATAGTAGTGGTCATCACCGACACCACCATTCAGGGTGTCGTTGCCATCTTCGCCGTTTAGAACGTCATTTCCAGCACCGCCGGCAAGGACATCATCACCAGACCCCTGACCAGAACCATTACCACCCATCAGGCGATCGTTTCCATCACTACCTTCCAGCCGGTCATTGCCGGACATTCCGAACAGGGTGTCATCACCACCTTCACCCAGAACCTTATCATTGTTTGCACTACCAACCAGACGATCACCGTCGTTAGTGCCTTTCACCACTGAAGCAAAGTCCGGATCACTGCCCCCGGCAACCAGCTGATTGATCTTGTTGGTGGTGATCATAAAGCCACCATCTGGCTGTACACCATCCAGTGCCCAGTCACCGCCAAGGAAGTGGTTCTTTATGCGGATGGACTGACCTGTCTGATCTTTCATGGCAATCAGCAGGTCATCCCCATCACGGCTGAAGTCCAAAGACTCCGGGGTTGCACCACCCTGAAGCAACAACAGTCCTTGTCCGCCACGGTTATCAATAACATCCGCGCCATCACCCACAGCCCAGACGTAAGTGTCCCGACCCGCGCCGCCTATCAAGGTGTCGTTGCCGCCCTCTCCACGAAGCTGGTCATTACCATCACCACCGAATAAACGATCATCACCGCTTTCACCGTCCAGGTAATCATCACCGGCATCGCCATGAATCACATCATTACCGGCACGTCCCCAGACTTTATCGTCTCCGGCACCGGCATGGATTTCATCATGATGATCACGGTAGCCAATCATGGTCTGATCGCTACCGTCAGTTCCATAAGTTACTACCTGCTCTTCAAGGTCGGCATCGGATAAGATGGTGCCATCGGCAAACTCAAAACTATTGATTTTGAAGTGCTCGGTAGGCTCCCGGAACCAATTCTCAATGGTGATCTGGTCACTGCCGTTACTGTGGCTGATGACCATATGATCCCCTCGACGGGCATAGGAAAGATCAATGGCGGCAATGCCTTCACCAAAACGAAGCACATCAAAAGAGGCGTCATAATTGCTATAAGCTTCGCCCAGGCGCCGTTCAATCATCCGGTCAGCACCGTCACCCAAATTAAACAAGTACAGGTCATCGGTGAAACCACCATAAATAGTGTCATCACCTGCGCCACCTTCCAGGGTACTCAGAACACCTCTTTCCCAGGGCTGGCTGTCCACAATCAGGGTATCGTTACCTGCATCCCCCTTCAGGGTACTGCCACTCTGGCCAGTCAGCACATCCTGACCGTCGCCACCCACTAAAAGACCACTGCCTTCCAGGGTGTCGTCACCATCGTTACCAAACAGATCACCACGGCCAGATAATTTGTCGTTACCTTCACCACCACGCAGGGTGTTATTACCGGTGTGGTCGGTGAGCACATCATCGCCAGTGCCGCCACATAGGGTGTCATCACCCCAGTCACCGTTCAGCGTGTCATTGCCACCGTCACCAAAGAGCTGGTCATCGCCGTCGCCACCGCTGAGGTCGTCATTCTGATCACCACCGAGAAGATGATCATTACCGTCCTGGCCGAACAGGGTATCGACACCTTCACCACCTTCCAGGCGGTCATCGTCACCTCCACCTTCAAGACGGTCATCGCCCTGACCACCCAACAGAACATCCCGGCCGCTTTCACCGTAAAGCGTATCTGCTCCGTCACCGCCGTCGATCTGATCATGGCCTCCCTGACCATGAACCACATCATCTCCACTCAACGAGGTGATCGCATCATTCTCAGCATGGGCAAGAATCTGATCATCAGCTTCAGTGCCTTTGACCGACTGAACCAGAATGTCGTCTGTATTCCAGCGGGTGCCATTGGCAAATGTAATGACATTAATGGCACCAAGGCTGACAACACCCGCCTGGTCGGTAAAGTGATTGAGGATACGAACACTGTCATTACTGTCTGCATGACGGCTAATGACCAGATCATCGCCCTGTCGACGAAGTAACACATCATCGTCGTTCAGGTCTTCAAAGATCAGGGTATCAATGCCAGCACTATCTTCAATAACATCATTGCCATCACCGGCTGCAAAATGGTAGGTGTCATCGCCAACGCCCCCTTCCAGCTGGTCGTTGCCAGTACCACCACGCAGGCTATCATCACCCGCATTACCGACCAGAGTATCGTTACCCGCGTCACCGGAAAGCGCATCGTCTGTCTTATAACCTCGAAGCAGGTTATCGCCACCATCGCCAAGCAGTGCTTTATCCAGCAGGAACTCTTTGTTCCAGACGGTGCCATCAGCAAACGTCACCGTATCCAGAGCGTATCTGGAATGCCCTTCATCCTGGAAGAACCGGGAAACAGTCACCTGATCACGCTCGCCGTAACTGAGCAACAGATCATCACCAGCCCTTGATACCGCAACACTATCCGGTGAAACACTCTCCGCAAACTGAATGGTATCTGCGCCGTCACTATCGTAATTATGAATCACATCCTGCCCGTCTCCCGCAGCAAAATGATAAGTGTCAGCACCTTCACCGCCGGTCAGGGTGTCATTACCCAAGCCACCGGTTAGTTGATCAGCACCGGCTTCGCCTTCAAGGGAATCGTCACCACCATCACCGACAAGTATGTCATTACCAAAACCGCCCTGAAGACGATCCTGACCTTCACCACCACTGATAACGTCATCTCCACCATAACCCAGCACATGGTCATTACCATCGAGAGCAGCCACCTGATTCACCAGATTATTGCCCTCAATCACATCATCAAGGCCGGTGCCTTCCAGTGTTTTTAAGTTAATCGCTGTTTTATCCAGAACCCGAGTATCTTCATCAGGGCCAATCAGAGTCAGGTCACTCGATGGCAGGTCGTTAACAAAGAAATACTTGAGCGTTATTTTATCTTCTGCACTGTCACGGAAGGTCAAAGTCAGGTCATCATCCACCCGGCGGAAAGTGATCTGATCCAGATCAAGACCTGTCAGTAATATACGCGTCTGCTCCTCATAGTTGTCCCAAATCTCATCCTTTCCATCGCCCTGGGCAAAGTGGTAATCATCAGCCCCATGACCGCCACTCAGGTTGTCATCTCCCTTGCCACCGGCCAGCGAGTCATTTCCATAACCACCATGGAGTCGGTCATTACCTGTACCACCAGTTAACTGGTCATCATTCTGGCCACCATCGAGGTAGTCGTCCCCTTCACCGCCGTAAAGCTGGTCATTGCCGGCATCACCATAGAGACGATCATCATTGTTGCCGCCATCAAGATAATCATTACCAGCTCGGCCATGGAGGGAGTCATCGCCCTCTCTGCCTTCAAGGCGGTCATTCGATGCATAGCCCAAGAGTTTGTCATTACCGTCTGTGCCCAGAAGCACTTTGGCTTTCACAGTTTGAACATCCCACTGTGTACCATCAGCAAACTCAATCTTATCAACCGCGTAATTAGTTGCTGCATCACGATGAAAGTAGTTGTTAATACGAACCGTTTGGGTCTCATTAATGAGCAGTAACAAGTCAGAGCTCTGTCGGCGGGCTATCACTCCCTCCGGTGAAATTCCTTCACCCAGTTGAATGCGATCCGCACCACTGCCACTTGAAGATTCGGTGATCGTGTCATGTCCATCACCCTTGGCAATCACATAGGTATCATTGCCAGAGCCACCATTTATCGTGTCGTCGCCTTCACCAGCCACAATGGTGTCAGAGCCAGCCCCGCCATAAATGACATCATCCCCCTTGAGGCCGCTGATATGATCATCCGATGCATACCCCCAGAGCTTGTCATTACCATCTGTGGCCTGCATTACTTTGGCTTTGACGGTCTCAATATCCCACTGTGTACCATCAGCGAAATCAATCGTATCAACCGCGTAATTGGTTGCTGCATCACTGTTGAAGTAGTTGCGAACACGAACCGACTGATCACCTCCAATATATAAGAGAAGGTCTGCATCCAGCCGCCGAGCCACAACATTCTCCGGTGAAATTTCTTCACCCAGTTGAATGCGATCCGTATCGCTGCCACGCCAATATTCAGTAATCGTGTCGTGCCCATCACCTCTGGCAATCACATAGGTATCATTACCAGAACCACCATCTATGGTGTCATCGCCCTCACCAGCCACAATGGTGTCAGAGCCAGCCCCGGCATAAATCACATCATTACCCTTAAGGCCGCTGAGGTGGTCATCTGTTGCATACCCCCAGAGTTTGTCACTACCGTCTGTGGGCAGCAGCACTTTGGCTTTGACGGTTTCAACATCCCACTGTGTACCATCAACAAACTCAATCGTGTCAACCGCGTAATTGGTGCTCCCATCACTGTTAAAATAACTGCGAACGCGAACCGACTGGTCATCTCCAATGAGCAATAGAAGGTCTGCATCCTGCCGCCGAGCCACCACACTTTCAGAGGTAATCCCTTCACCCAACTGAATGCGATCGGTATCACTGCCACTTGAAGACTCAATGATCGTGTCGTGCCCATCACCTTTGGCAATCACATAAGTATCATTGCCCGAGCCACCGTGTATCGTGTCATCATCTTCACCAGCCACAATGGTGTCAGAGCCAGCCTCAGCATAAATAACATCATTGCCTTTGAGGCCGTTCAGATGGTCATCCGATGCATACCCCCAGAGCGTGTCATTACCGTCTGTAGCCAGCAGCACTTTGGCTTTGACGGTTTCAACATCCCATTGTGTGACATCAGAAAAAACAACCGTGTCAACCGCGTAATTGGTGCTCCCATCACTGTTAAAATAGTTACGAACACGAACCGACTGGTCATCTCCAATGAGCAATAGAAGGTCTGCATCCTGCCGCCGAGCCACCACATTTTCAGAGGTAATCCCTTCACCCAACTGAATGCGATCGGTATCACCGCCACTTGAAGACTCAATGATCGTGTCATGCCCATCACCTTTGGCAATCACATAAGTATCATTACCTGAGCCACCGTGTATCGTGTCATCATCTTCACCAGCCACAATGGTGTCAGAACCAGCCCCAGCATAAATAACATCATTGCCTTTGAGGCCGTTCAGATGGTCATCGGAAGCATACCCCCAGAGCATGTCCTTTCTGTCTGTAGCCAGAAGCACTTTGGCTTTGACGGTTTCAACATCCCACTGTGTCCCATCAGCGAAGTTAATCGTGTCAACCGCGTAATTGGTTGCTGCATCAAGAAGAAAATAATTGCGAACACGAACCGACTGGTCATCTCCAATGTGTAATAAAAGATCTGTATTCTGCCGCCGAGCCACCACACTCTCCGGTGAAATCCCTTCACCCAGTTGAATGCGATCCGTATCACTGCCACTCGAATGCTCAGTGATCCTGTCATGCCCATCACCTTTGGCAATCACATAGGTATCATCACCAGTCCCACCTTCAAGCCTGTCATGACCCTGCCCACCATTAAGCTGGTCATTACCGCCGTAGCCAAAGATATGATCATCACCGGCAAGCCCCTCAAGATGATCGTCCACAGCATAACCGTAAAGATAATCAGTGCCTTCCGAACCATCTTGAACCAACGCCTTCACATTATCAACTGACCACTGTTCACCACCGGCAAACTCAATCATGTCCAGTGCATAACCACCAGTAGCATCACCATTAAAATAATGATTAACGGTGATCTGCTGCCCGGAGTCTTTAAATGTCAGGATAAGATTTTCATTGAAACGAGTGGCACGAATAGACTCGGGCTTTATACCTTCTTTAAAGCGCAGCACATCACGACGGTTTGTATGGGTATCGTAGTTATTGATGGTCACATTGCCATCGCCGGTGCCATACAGGTACACGTCATTGCCACTACCACCGGTCAGAGTATCTGTACCGCCGTTGCCATCCAACACATCATTGCCATCGCCGCCATTCAGACGATCGTTGCCAGCAGAACCGATCAGGTAGCTGTTGCCATTGGAGCCAATATGGTTTTTCTTCCAGAAGCTGACATCCTGGATTTCGCCCGTTAGCAAATCATGGAAAATTGCAGCACCTGGCACCTCTGACAACTGCGCAGCCATTGCCTGCTCATTAACACCCAAATGATGACGGAAGGTGCTATAAATGTGAGCAAAAGCAACAGCATCATCTGTCGTACTCAGAGTTTTGGCGTATTCAACCAGCGATGCCTCAAGCATTTCCTTGTCAGCGATTTCCACCCGGTTATTAGTGACTGAATAGAATGTGCCTTTAAATGCATCGCTCATGACCGATTGCACCAGAAACCGTTCCGCATAATGGTGCTTTAATGCCTCAAAACGGCCATCAAGATAGCCAGAATTTAAACGTCTAACGGTAGGGTTTCGACCTTGCGCAAACTGGAACTCAATAGTTCCTTTAAATTCTTCAATGCCAGAAAAGCTCTCCATAATCCAGAGCTTTTCAGTAGTAGACAATGGTCGATTAGTACTCAACCCAGCCTTTTCCCTGAGTGCGGTTAAACCCGACCAGTCCGCAAGCACCTTGTCAAACTTCGCATAAACGGTTGCCGCATCAGCTGCTGCCAACGATTGTACAAGTTCCAGTGTGGTATCATTTTTGGCGTATACGGATTGCAAATCCTGCACGGAACCAAATCCGCGGAGCAGCGGTAAATCAATATTCTGTTCCAGCAAATCTTCCAGAACGCTGCGATCCAAAGTATGAGTGCCAGGATCTTTCGTCACACGGTTATCAAGCTGAAGGTCAAATGCAGCGGCATAAGCCTCGTCTCCGTTGATAATCGCAGAACCTTCCGCCAGGATACGGTTACCGTTACTGTCCTTGTTGACTTCTTCGTGTTCCAGATTGATGGACTCAATTCCCAGAGATTCGAGAGTATGAAGCTCATCCTCCTGGCTCAAACCATCCTGATTAGTATCCTTCCAGACTTTCAGGCGGGAAAAAATCTCATCATTACTGTCAATCACGCCATCATCATTGCTGTCACCAGCCCGCTTTAACGCCTTGAAGCCATTGATCTGAGCGTTACCAAACAACTCAGAAATATCATCAATCGAACCATTGTCGTTCAGATCATTAACCAGCAGGCCATCGTCAGCATTAATCCATCCAACTTTCTCGGCAATACCATCTTCATCAAGATCAAAGAAGGCCGTGCTCGATTCAACGTTACTGGTTGAAATATCACCACTGCCATCCAAATCGAAAGAAAGCGGATCAAAACTTCTAACCGTTGTTGCATTTGGATTGTGCTCGGGTGGCTCTTCCGGCTCTTCATCTTCGGTTTCCAGCCGGATACCTAACTGGCCATTGGTGAAGTTATTGATGGTCAAGCCGCCATTGATGGTCAGGGTTTTACCACTGAGAAAATAGGTATTCCCGCCGCCTTTATATTCATTGGGTGGATCATCTTGTCTGCGGGAACCACCAGAGAGGGCCTTGCCTCGCAACAAGACGACACCATTACCATCAGAATCGAGGATCGTATCCTCATCATCTGCATGATAAATATCTCGCCCATCCCCGCCATAAAGGTTGTCTGCACCTTCGCCACCGAGCAACGAATCATCGTCTTCTGCGCCAATCAGGGTATCATCGCCAGCCCCTCCCAAAAGGGCATCATTGCCAGCATTACCGACCAGAGTATCTTCACCATCACCACCATCCAGATGATCGTTACCCTCACCACCCAGCAGATCATCATTACCGCCTTTACCGAGCAGCTTATCATCGCCATCCTGGCCGTTCAGTGTATTGCGGGCATTGTTGCCGGTAATTTCATTATCAAGTTCATTACCAATACCAACCAGCTCTGCTTCACCGGTCAGCTCAAGGTTTTCAAGATGATCGGACAGTGTAAACACGACCGAAGATGTGACCGTATCAATACCTTCATCAGCTTGTTCAATTACCTGATCGGAAGCACTATCAACAATGTATGTGTCATTGCCCTGACCGCCCTCCATAATGTCGTTGCCGGATTGCCCATCCAGAGTGTCATTACCACCATCAAAATCTGCCAGGTAGTTATCACCGGAGTCTCCGGTGATAGTGTGATGAATGGTGGTATCATTCTGGATAGCTTCGCCTTCAGGAATCAGAAAGCGTCCATTGTGAAACGTAAAACGGTCACTTTTATCTGCCAACCAGCGGTTCAGAAGAACCAGCTCTTTTACCTTGAACCCATTACCATGAGCTATAGATGTCAGTGTATCCCCACTTTTTATGACATAAATACCTTTTTCACCCAGATTGATTTTTTCACCAATACCAAGGAATACATCAGAAGAAACAAAGCTCTCTGAAGCAATACGATGAAGGTTATTCTTTAGAACAATTCCATCATTGCGGCCCTCAATAACAGCAAATCGTTGGCCATTATTATCAATATATTTAATCTCAGGGATGCTGAGAATGGGCTTGAGATTGTCCTTCAGGTAATCTTCGTAGCTTTGAATTTTGATCTCGAAAGTTGTTGAGTCTACACTTACAAAACCACCTTGTTGATCAGAAAACAAGTGGACTGTTTCAGGCTCAATGGAAGTATTTTCGATAATGGGTGATGGACTAATAATCACTTTTCTGTCGCTCTCTATTAAGCTAAAAAATTCATCATAGAGATAACTAGAGAGGTACGTTCCTGCTGTCGCTGCAGCACCTAATAACACAGCCACTCCAATAGCTGGCGCTGCAACGCCACTAATAAATGTTCCAGCAATGCCAACAGCAACAGATGCAGCAAGGGATGTAGTTGCGATCTTACCAAGTGATATCCATAACTCCGAAGTACTCTCCCCTTTACTAATGGCATCAGATAGCTCATTTACAATAGTAACTGCATTAATGGTATTTGACGCAAATTTCACAGGTGCGGCACTGTGAAAAATAACAAGAGACTTTTTAAGATCTCCTAACAAGGGCTCTATTGTCTTGGTGTATTTTTTTAGATCTTCACTCCTAATATAATTATTTTTATTAAGGTCTGATTGCATCGTTTCAATGGCAGTTTCTATACCACTGGCTGCTGCTGAAAGATGATTGTTAAGCACATCTCTAAGTTGCTGATTTTTATCAGCAGCATTTTTATCATACTCTAGTGATGAATCTATAATCATATCACTCATTAGAGGCTTCTCCTTTTTGTTTTATCGCTTGATTAGAGTACTCAGAGAGCACCTTATTTTTAAATAAAAGAGTGCTTACAATATAAGAAACAAAAAAGGCCATACCATTTAGAACTAGAAAAGGGATATCATCGTCCTCAGCACCTCCACATCTTACAGAACATGATTCTGATCTGACTAAGCTGATATTAAATAAAGACAACATGAGAATACACAATATGAAGATAACAGCTTTCATAGGGCCAATTATTTTTGTTTCAGAGAAGCCAAAGTTCAATACATTTTGTTTTTCTAAATCAGACATACTTATAGAGTGAGAAAATATGAGATAAGCCGTTAAGCAACTCCAGCCCGCTACAAAGAAAAAGTTATGGCGTACTTCTGAAACACGTTCGTACAACCCTAGCTTCACAAGATCTCTTTCAGTTTTTCCCATTGCAGGAATAACCTCTGCAACAATTTTTTCAGCAGTTGAAAATAGTGAAATATACGTTCCATATGCCTCGTAGAAAAAAGTACGAAGAAACATAATTGATAAGAAATATAGTATTGGAACACCTAATAAGCAGGCGAGTAGCCAACGCTCTTTATAATTTAAAACCCCTGTATTTCTTAAATGCGCAATATATATGCACAAAGCACAGCACAAAGCAATGTAAACAGACATACTTACTGAAAGTAATGAGACTCCTTTAAAAAACATAAATAGAGCTATCATTACCAATGTAAATGATATGATTTGATAGTACCTTTGCAAAATACTCTTATTGTTCACGAGTACTCTCCTGCTTAAAATTTACTCGCTCCCACAATCCACCGTAGGAATCCATATCGTTTTTTTTGTTCAATTGTTTGTCTCCTTATGCATCCCCCCGAAGAGCGTGGGAACGAGATAAAAAATTTTACTCACTATATAGCTTTCCATTTTGCTGTTTCATAAACCTAGAAATGTAAATGACTTTATAAGATCCGCCGAGAGTACAGCCTAGTATGCTTCCTAGGTAATATAAAAAGAGGAATCCAAGATCTGAATTATCAATACCATAACATTTAACAGAGCATGAGCTATCGGTTGCCCAATTCATAAAGTAGGTGTACATGGCAACCACACATATTAAAATTACTCCTAATTTTGAAACCCATGAGAATTCAAGAGTGTCTGACTGAGAAATACCGTGCTCTTTAATAAAGTCTATTTCACTTTCAATCCAGCGCGGGAAATAGGAAAGAACCCAATAAAAACTAAGAAAATTGCAAAAGACTGCAAATGAAAAATTATGCCGTGCTTCTTCTACTCGATCATAAAGCCCATTTTTTACCAGAGCTTCTTCAGTAATAGTCATTGCAGGTATAAGAGTGCTGGCAACCGATTCGGCAGGAGATAAAAAGGAAATATACTCTCGGTATCCATCATAAAAAAACAACCGAAAAAGAATAATAAACAGATAGTAAAGCAGTGGTAAAAGTGAAATAAAGGCAACACTTGACCAACTTTTCATAAAGGAGATTTTTGGGTGTGTTAGCAGTCCTGGGGTACAAAGGATATAAAAAACTGCACAACATATAGCGATATATGCAGACATAAAGATAGCGCCAAAACCTATTCCTTTGATGAATAAAAAGATAACCAAAAAAACAATTGTCGTAACAATTACTTCCCAGAAAATCCCTAATCTAAAACTATCGTTCACGAATACTCTCCTGCTTAAACCTCAACAACGGACTCAGAAAATACTCAATCAGTCGTATTTGTCCGGTTTTGATCTCTACCGCCACGCTCATTCCCGGAGCCAGATTCACCTTACGGTTTTCTACCTGCATCCAGTCTTTTTCGATTTGTACATTGGCCAGGTATCTCAGCCCCAGCTGTTCATCGGGCACGGCATCGTTAGAGACGGTGGTTAACGTACCATCAATCAGGCCGTATTTGGTGAAGTTAAAGGTGTCGATTTTCACTTCAGCGCTTTGACCTTCGTGAACAAAACCGATGTCTTTGTTCAGTATCCAGGCTTCTACTTCCATCTTCGCTTCGGCGGGGACGATCTGCATCAGTGCCTGTGCCGGTTGTACAACTCCACCAATGGTATGCACTTGCAGTTGTTGTACTGTGCCGTCTATGGGTGAGGTGATCTTTTGCTGGTCGTGCAGCTCTTCTGCTTTGATTCGCTCCTGTTCCAGAGTATCCAGCTGGCGGCGCAGTTGTTCCTGTTGATCGAGGCTTTCCCGACGTGTCTGGGCGTGAAGGCTGGCCAGTTGATGTTGCAACGCTTCTGCCTCTGCACCCAGTTGGTTGACAGCGGCGGTTTGCGCCTTGATATCTTCTTCCAGCTCGATGCGTTGCTGTTCCAACTCCAGGTATTGCACCTTGGAGCCGTAACTTTTGTCGTAAAGGGCTTTCAACGATTGGGTACGCTCTTCAATAATGGGCAGTACCCGTTTGAGTTTGTTTACTTGAGCGACAATGGTTTGTTGTTCGGCGCGTTTGCTTTTTTTCTGGCTGATCAGGGTGTTTGCCGAGGTTTTGTAATCTTCGATTTGTTGGAGTAATAATTGTTGTTCGAAAGTTTTTACCTCTGTAGCAGAGGGGGTATGCATTCCCACGGGGACCGTGGGAACGAGGTCGGAGGAGTGTTGATCAAGATAAGTCACAAACGCCTGCTGTCTGGCGAGCTGCAGGCTCAAGGCTGTAATCTCCTGCTGCAACCGAACACTTTCGGCTTCAGTGACGGTGCCGACCAGAGTGATTAACGCATCGTCGGCTTTTACTTCATCGCCTTCGTGCACATGAATGGCCTGCACCTCCCCAATCACAATGGGCTGAATGGTTTTCACCCGTTCGCCGGGGATAATTTTGCCCTGGGCGGTGGCCACAATATCGATTTTGCCAAAGCAGGCCCAGAGTATGGCGATCACAAACAGTGCAATAATGACCTTAACAATCATGCGGCTTGCCGGGCTGGCGGGGGTATCTTCCACTTCCAAAGCCGCTGGCATAAACTGACGTCGAGTGTTGTCCAGTGCTTCAGGCCGCTCAGTTCGACTCAACAGTGCTTTGGTGGCTTTTGAGAACAGTGCCTTCATCTAGACTGCCTCCCGTAAACCGTGCTGATGAGCATTGAGCTTTGCGTAATGGCCGCCTTGTTTAACCAACTGATCGTGACTGCCTTCTTCAACAATACGCCCTTTATCCATCACGATAATGCGGTTGGCATCCCGCACCGTGGAAAGACGATGGGCAATAATAAAGACCGTGCGACCCTGGCTGATCTTTTTCATGTTCTGCTGGATGATGTGTTCCGATTCGTAATCCAGGGCACTGGTGGCTTCATCAAAAATCAGGATTTTCGGATTGGTGAGCAAAGCACGGGCAATGGCAATGCGCTGTTTCTGACCACCAGACAGTGAACTGCCCTGCTCGCCCACATTGGTGTCGTAACCTTCGGGCAATTCCAGAATAAAATCATGCGCGCCGGAGAGTTGTGCCGCCGCCATCACCCGTTCGATGGAAGCAACGGGATCAGCCAGGGCAATGTTGTCCCGCACTGAGCGGTTGAACAGAAAGTTTTCCTGCAGCACCACGCCCACTTGACGACGTAACCAGGCGGGTTCCACCAGTGCCAGGTCAACACCGTCCACCAATAGACGACCAGATTCAGGTACATACAATCGCTGCACCAGTTTTGTCAGCGTACTTTTGCCTGAGCCAGAACGCCCTACAATACCGATCACTTGCCCGGGGTTGACCGTGAGCGATACGCCATTGAGTACAGCAGGCCGATCGGGCTGATAACGGAAGGTCACGTGTTCAAAACGTACCTGACCTTTCAATGTAGGTAATGTGGTTCGGTTTGGATCGTGCCCCGGTTCCGTGGGGGTATTCAGTACATCGCCCAATCGTTGCACCGAAATACCGGCCTGCTGGAAATCCTGCCAGAGCTGCACCAGCTTCAGGATCGGCGCACTCACCCGACCGGCAATCATATTAAAGGGGATCAGCATACCCACGGACATCTCTCCGTTGATGACCAATGTGGCACCGACCCATAACGTCAGCACCGTGACGACTTTATTGATTAACCCGGCAAACTGGCTGGCAATATTGCCAAGGTTCATAGCCCTGAAGGAGGCAGACACATAAGCCGCTAACTGATCTTCCCAGTGCCGCTGCATCTGGGGCTCCACCGCTGAGCTTTTGATGGTTTCCATGCCAGTGACCGATTCCACCAGGAAGGATTGATTTTCTGCGCCACGCTTGAACTTCTCATTCAGTCGGGCACGGAGAATCGGGGTAACGATCAAAGAGAGCAGGATATAAAAAGGAATGGAACCCAACACAATCCAGGTCAGCGTTGGGCTGTAAAAATACATCACCACAAAAAAGACGACGGTGAATAACAGGTCGATACACAACGTCAGGGCAGAGCCGGTAATAAACTCCCGAATGGTGTCCAGCTCCCGAACCCGGGCCACCGTGTCGCCTACTCGACGAGCTTGAAAGAATGCAATGGGTAAGCGAAGTAAATGGTTGAACAGCCTTGAGCCAAGCACCACATCGACTCTGTTTGTGGTGTGACTGAATACATAATTCCTGAGGCCATTTAGGACAATATCAAAAAATGAGAGTACCAACAGGCCAAATGCCAATACGTCTAACGTCGTTAATGCCTGGTTAACCAGCACCTTGTCGATAATCACCTGAAAGAACAGTGGGGTGATCAGTGCAAACAATTGAATAAAGAAGGAAGCCAGCAATACTTCCGACAGCAGTTTTTTATGCTTCAGCAAAGGGGGAATAAACCAGCTGAAATCAAACTTGGCAAAACTGCCCGGCAATAAAGAGCGTTTCGTGAATAACAGAACATCGCCAGAGAGCATCGTTTCCAACACATCCAACGATACTGCCTCGGGGGATTGCTTCAGCGGACTTTGAATCAGCGCCTTCCCTTCATGTACCCGGGCAATGATGAAGTAGTGACCATCCACCTGTCGTGCAATCGCAGGCAACGGCAGATCAGTCAGCTGATCCACTGCCACTTTGATTTTTCTGGCCTTCAACTTCAGGGATTTAGCCGCCCTGAGCATGGCTATATCGTCAAGCGCTGCATCGCCACGACCAAACTGGTAATGCAACTGCTCAGCCTCTGCCGCTACGCCATGAAATTTGGCCAGCATCACCAGGCAATGTATGCCACTATCTATGGAATTGAATTGACTCACTACTACGACTGTCCAGATACTTATTTTTATGAATGGACATCGTGCCTGATGCAGAACACGAACTTTCAGTTAGAAGAGGCTTGGAGAAGGAAAGCTTTTCAGCTTGCGACATCTACTGATAACAGGCGATTCTTTCCAGGTACCAGCGAAAGACTGGATATAAGCAGTACGGCCACGAACGTAGGCCATCATTCCTCGGGTCATTCCATGTATCCCTTTCACTATTGAGTTGTTCTTATTGAATGAAACACATTCAAACAGCAGTGTAAATCGGTGTCAACAGCTATAAATAAAGTCAATATATTTTTTGACTCTGTTCACATAATTGCTATAGCAACAAGACTTCCAAAGCATCCACAGAATTACAGCCGGGTACTCGTTACAATTCACGACAGAGATAATCGTAGAGTTCCAGTCCATTAGCCTTTGCACTTTCGATCAGGCTGTAAAAAATGGCACTGCCTGAGTACCAAAGGTCTTTTTTTTCAGCCACAGCACCGTATCCGGCGTATTCATCAGTTTGCAGATACGGGAACCATAGATTATTTAAGAACTGGTCTGTGGTTCCCTTTTTGATTGTTCACGCCTGCGGTTTACTGAATATTATTCCTGTTTTACCGAACTGAGACTTTGCTTCTTACGCATTGACTCCCCTGACAGTTCCAGACGGTGTGAACGGTGAATCAGACGATCCATAATGGCATCAATAAAAACTGATTTCTGGTTATCCAGTCGCATCGACACAGTGTTTCTAATGCACCCCGATCAATCCCCCGACTGGCCGCATAATCAATATCTTCCACGTAGGCGCTGGCCTGCTTGATTTTTGCCGCCTTCCTGAGTCGTTGCTGTTTGCGCTGCTTACGATCCAGCGTTTCAGCTTCAAGTAACAGGCTGAGACGATCTTCAAAAGGCAGTTTCATCTGGTCGGGTGTTTCAAACATACGGGGCAATGCTTGCTCAAAGCCCGGTAGCCGAAGCTCTCTGATTTGCTCTATCAGTTGTTGCGTGCTCATTTCAAATGACCTTCATGATCCGCATAGTAAGAAGCACCCCGGACATTGGAGTGGGCAGGAAGCTTGTGTTGTGTGGAGGTTTCCGTAATCTGCTGTCCATCAAGGTGGCATTGCAGAATTGAGTGCACGCTGGATACAGTGAGAGACTGAATTTCGGTCACACAGGTGCAGGCATTCATGAATCGCTGGACTCCATAGTGCCGACACAATTTTTGCAGCTTGCTACAAGCTCGTACGCCTTTTAAGGAATGTTCAGGCAGGTTCTCAAACTGCGCTGTCACAACTGCCAGCACATCAGCACTCTGTTCTTTGGCCCAGTTGATAAAGTAATCCCGGGTCTGGTTTGCGTATGCCTGATGCTGGGTAGGACGGTGCTCCGGATAGGTGGTTGCACCCTCTTCTCTATGACTTCGGGGGTGGATTGCCACCCGATGGTGCTGATGGAATATTTCAACCTTTTGATGACCTACCTTCACTTCCACACAGAAGATTAACTGTGAGTAGCCAAGCACTCCCACGAACAGTTCCACCTTTTGTGTCTGGCCTGTTGCAGAATCAACAAACGACAAACGTTTACCTGCATAATCAACAAAACAGACATCACCCGGCTCGTAATGTTGTCGCATGCATAAATCAATAGTTTTTCGGTAATCCCGGTAATATTTATTGAACTGGCTATAACAGTACGCATCGTCAGGGTTGATACGACGGTATTCCTCCCATATCTGCAGACGACACTGATGCTTGTCCTGCAATAACTTATGAATGTGCGACCAGTCTGGAGCCCGCTTGTCCGGTTTAAGCCCAGAGGAAGAGCTGACCAACCGGAACAAAGCAGGGTCATCCAGCTGTTTCACTTCTCCCCAACAGCACTCACTTTTATTGATTCGCGACCGGTATCGTCGAACGGTTGTTTTTGATAACTGCGTCAATTGAGCAATATGGCGATTTGAAAAATGGGTTGACAGCAGCAAGCGCAAAAGCTCACGCAAGGTAGATGACTTCATGCATCCTCCTTGTTTTCATCAAGAACATGGGAAAACAAGGCAAACTCAACCCAGCCAATCAATGTAGACATTTGACAGGGTTGAGCTGGAAAGCTTAAATGAGGGGACTGAGTCTTATCTCATCCTCCCGTGAAAAGCCAGAGTCCCGACAACTCTGGCTTTTTGCTTTCAGTGCCTTGAAATGGAATAACAAGCTTTCTCAGTTACTTATTGCTCATCCTCTTCAGTCGTGTTGAACGAGTTTTCAATACTCTGTTTTGCCAGCCACCGGGCAACATCAGCGACCAGGACAAATCGCCCCCGCCGCTTGGCCATAGTAAACAGCCTCACAGGAAAATGGTGCTGATTGATGGCCTGGCGCAATGCGCCCATGGTCCGATACCCCATTGCCTGACGAAGTTGCTCCCCGCTCAATACGGGTGAGCGATAAAGCGTCAGCAGGTCACTTTCCAGTTTGGCCGATAACGCGGTCACCCTCGCCTCAGGCTGTCCAGTACTCAAGCTAACCTCCACACATCTATATCAGTGATAAGTGGTCATTTAGTAAGAATAAGCGCTTTTACAATTCTTGCGTAGCGGCTTATTTTTAGAAAAAAGGCACGACTTTTTTTGCATTGAAAAAGATAAGTGCTGATATACCAAGGCCCTGCCGGGCACAGCGCAATTTTCGCACATCCAATGCGCAATTTTTTTCTTATGTATTCCTTTACTGATTACAAACGTTTGTCGCGGAGAACACGATCCTTGACCACGCGATACTGGGTTGCCTGGATAAAAGAACGCCTTGGGGTAAAAACCGCTTACCAGATTAAGAAGTGCTTGCTGGAAGACTCTGTTTTGGCAGAGAAGAAACCCGGCTGGCTGAACCATTCTTCAAGGTTCTGGAACAGAAAAGAAAACGGGCAGCCTGCCTCTCAGGAAAAGTTGGTAAACCAAGTAGAATCATGCAGTAAAACAAAGGGGGCGAAAGGCATTCTCTGTCATTGCTTTTGGGAACTCATTGATCAACAGTAGATTGATCAGGATTTTTTAAACCATATCCTGTTACAGCTGCCCTCAATGTACAGGGGCAAACTCTTCAGTGATGAAAATAGCGCTGTCAGAAGACAGACATTAAGGGCCAAAACTGTTAATAAACTTGAAGTGCCTTACACGCTTGATTCGCTGACCTGTTTTCTGGCATTGGCTATTGAAGAGGGGTGGGCTGAGCAGAAAAATACTTGTCGACGGGCACATGGCTGCCAGATGACAGTAACCAAACTGTTTCTCAGACAGAGCTTACTAACGCCATTATCTGCTGTTGCAGAAGAACTTTACACGACAATATCTGAACAACTGCAGCACCTGTTTACAACGTCGGTTTATGATCCATTCTATTTTGAGTTTAATGATCATAATGACCATCAACGCCAGCTGATTAATGGTTTTTTCGCTCACTGTGAGCTTGTTTTCTCTGGCAGTTTGAAACTTTATGGAGAATGGTTGGCCCAAGCCAGAAAAATCGGGTTGACAAAAAACGCTGCTGATGAAAAGGCTTTTTTGTGGTCAGTATTCCTGACAGAAGCCGAAAAGCTTGAGTCCGTATTATTCGACGACGATCCGAACCGTACGAATAGCCATCCACTGATCCTGAAGCTGAAGAGCAGGATGGATGATTTCAAAAAATACACTGGACTATGAACAGCGGGGTGGTCACACAAAAACAGCAGGGTGGGTCACATTTGAACAGCAGAGGTGGTCAGTTTGGACAGTGCCACTAATAGCTATTGCTGGTGGGGTGTCAGCAAACTTGCTGATAGTCATTGATGAAATATTGTGAGATGGGTCTCCTCAAACTTGGGGAAGGCTGGGTAAATACTATTAATTTTCAAATCCTCAATTTAAGGAACTGGAAAGTTTGCAGTGCCCAAATGTGAGCACTGTCATGAGTGAATTGATTTCAGAAAGGTTAATCTTTTTACATGGACAGTTACTGAAAATTCCGATGTGTCCAAGTTTGGACGCATCTTATACTTTTGTAGTCATCTGATAGCTACCCCTGATTTTTCTTAGGTTACAGGATAGAAAAAAAGGGGGGGTGTACTCAAATCTGAGCACACCTAATAATGAATGGCATTTTCCAAGTTTATAATGGGAAGGTCAGGCTATTTCAGATTTCTCCTGTTCTGGCTCATTACTGATCTCAGATACACCTTCATCCATAGCCTGTCTGGAAGCCTTCATATAATCATTCAGTACAGCAATAGCAGACTGCCTGGATTGAGGGGCCAGGTGAGCATATTTGAGTGTCATATCAATAGACTGATGACCCATCGCATCCCTGACATGGTTCAGGTCAACTCCCGCCATTACCATGTTGCTGGCAAATGAGTGTCGAAGATCATGAAAGCGGAAGTGTAAATCCTCTTCTTTTGGTTTATATAAGCCTGCTTCTTTTCTGATCTTCGTCCAGGAGGATTTAATATCCTTCATGGGCTTGCCCGTTTTTTTATTAGGAAAAATGACCTTGGTTTCCATATTTTGTTTACGCCACTCCCGAAAGGCGTAATGGGCTTCATCGGTCAGATGAATATGACGGGTTTGGCCGTTTTTGGCTCTATCTCCTATCACTGTCAGTAGGCGCTGATTTATATTGACCTGGTTCCAGTTCAGCTCAAGCACCTCGGTAATGCGAAGACCGGTATTCAGAGCGATCAGGACAACCGGCTTTACATGGCATGCAAAAGTACTAGCCAATTCTGGAATATTTGGACGACGCCGTTCCAAAAGCCACTGGTTATAGCGGACTCGTTTGTTCCTCTGCTCATCATCGTAGTTGTCCAGAGCAATACGCAAACGCTGTTCTTCGTCTATGGAGAGGTATCTAACGCGCTTATTCTTATCAACGGGAAGGTTCTTGAGCTTGCGTAATGGGGTCCCTTCCAGCAATTCAAAATCTACGGCTTTACTCAATATTCCTCTTATGCAGTTTACGTCCCGGTTGATACCCGATGCTTTCCGGCCCTTCTTGAGCTGTTCTGTCTGAAAGAGTGTCAGGCGCCGAACTGATATTTCTGATAGTGGAAGGTCGAACCACTTTCCGAAATGCCTCTCTGCTCGCTTGAGATCCTCCTCACCTTGTTTTTTGTGGGTAAGAGCCCAAAGCCTATAACGCTGCTCGATGAATGCACCAAGAGTGCTGCTTTTTTCCAGCTCTGCCTGGCGACGTGAATCATTTCTGGAAGCCTGAATATCAATACCTTTGGCTACCTCTCCTAGGGATGCCTTCGCCATTCTTTTGGCATCAGATGGGGTGATAGCTCCATGACGACCCAACTTAAAATCCTTTCTCTGGTTGCAACCCGGCACTGTGTAGCTGAGATAATATGTTTTGGTGCCTTTCGGGCTGACAAGGACATAGAGACCTTGCTGTTTTTGCTCCCATACCCGATATGATTTGTCTCTGGGTTTCAGGTCATCAACTGAAGTGTTGGTGAATGAAATTTTCTCATTGGTGGTCTTAGGCATGTCCGTTTACCTCTTTATTATTTGAATGAGCGCCGGAAGTGATTTTTTTCCAGTATATTTCCAGTAAAACTCAGACAGCGATATACAATTCCATGCAACATGGTACAATATGTGGGTGGGTGATAACTTTATATATATCAATGAGTTATCTATATAATGGCTTGTTTTAAGTTGTAAGGCAATGGCTGGGATGATGGGGTGAATGATCACTCCGGAGGCAGAGGTCAGAGGTTCGAATCCTCTCGGGTGCGCCATAATCATAATAGAGGTATCTGCGTGCATGAGTAAGCGCTCATACATTTGCCTTTCATGATTTCCAATCTACGTATAGCCTACACCTCTCATCAAGTTACTCTCTTTTATTTGTGTCTTGTGTCAAACCCTTTCCAGCGTCGTCTATACCGGCTTGCTTGCTTGTTTGTCTGATGATTATCAATGGATTGTTCTTGCCATCCATGTTCAATTGTGTTCACAAAAAGGCCAGGGCGTTTCCCGGTGCAAAACGAATGGAGTCGTTTATTCCCATGTCGCGGATGGTGGATGACTGGCTGTTCCGGTTTGCCAGAGGTTTGTCTGAATGGGCATATCCACAAACGCCGGATGAGAATTTTCCGAATCCATTTCCTGCAGCAGCAGCTACTGTTATTGGGCTGGAGAGTTCATTGGCTTTGCCAGATAATGTGGTCAGCCTTGACGAGGTACGTAAGCTGTAGAAAGGTGCAGAAGGCATAACAGTTATGAGTGAATACCAGTATTACGAGTTGGTGGCCGTTGACCGGCAGTTGTCGAAAGAGGAGATGGGGTATCTTCGGGGGATTTCCAGCCGGGCACAGATATCGTCTACCCGGTTCTGTAACACCTATAACTACGGTGATTTAAAAGCCGACCCAAGGCAGTTACTGAGCAGGTTCTTCGATGCTTATGTTTATGTTTCCAATTTTGGTTGCAAAATTTTTGCGATTAAGGTGCCTCGTCATCTTATTGATGAATCGACACTGCTGCGTTACCTCCAGGGGGATATCTGCACTTACAAATCGTCTGGCGCGCACTGGATTATTGAATTTGTCTATGAAGATGAAGACGGCTACGACGATGAGTGGGATGAAGGCGATGGCTGGATGGGCAGCCTGCTGAACATTCGCAGTGAGCTGATGCACGGTGACTATCGTTCACTGTATCTGGCCTGGTTGTCTCAATTGGATGAGCTGGAACCGGATGCGCTGTCCCCCGCCATCCCTCTGGGCCTTGATGACCTTTCTGCCAGCCAGAGTGCGTTGTGCGATTTCCTGAAACTGGATGCCCAACGGGTTGTTGCGTCGGCCAGGGTCAAACCGGATTATGCCAGTGTTGAGCCTGAAGTGTTAATTGATCAATATGTCATGCAACTCCCGGAAGCGACGGCCAGAGCCCAGCTGAAAGCGTTACTGTTAGATGAAACCGGTACTGCACGAAGAGAACAGTTTGCCGCCCTGGTGGATCAAACTCAGGAAATACCGCGCAGCAGTTCAGTCACGGTTGGCCATCTGCTGGCTTCTGCCCGGGAGCTGCGGAAAAAGGCTGATGAAAAGGCCATGATGCAAAAGCAGCTGCAACAGCAGCAAAAGGCCGAAAGCGTTGCTGCCAATGAAGAGGCCTATTGGCGTCGGGTGGAAGAACTGTTTGAGCAAAGAGGCTCATCTACCGTGTATTCCGAGCTGTCAACAAAGCTTGGCGATCTTCAGCTGATGGCCAAAATGCTGAACAGACAAACAGCCTATGACCAGAGGCTGGCCGAGCTGAAACAACGCTACGCCAAGAAAACCAGCCACTGGCAGGGATTAAGGTACCGGTAACTGACCTTAATCAACTGGCCAATAAGTAGACATAAATACCACTATTTAATGTTGTTCGCGTTTATATGCTGTGTATTTTGCTATTATGTAGACAGAAATACACCATTTAAGTGATTAAAACGTTTACATGAAGGAGTGGTAACGATGGATCAGGCCACTGCAATCCACCGGCTATCGGCTTTTGACCGGATGGGACATTCGGTTTTTACCGCCAGGGATTTGGGCAAAATCTTTAGTGAAGACTCCCCGCGAGCCTTTCAGGCCGGACTGGTTCGGTTGGTGAAGAATGATATTCTTCGTCGGATGATGAAAGGGATTTATACGTTCACCCTCTCAAGCAACAAAAATGCAGATATGCTGGAGCGCATTGCCATAGCCTTGCGAAGGGGGGAGTACAACTACATCAGTTTGGAATCAGCGCTATCAGAGTATGGCGTTATTTCCCAAATCCCTGTTGATCGGCTGACCATTATGACCACAGGCCGGAAGGGAGAGTATAAAACCCCTTTTGGGGTTCTTGAATTTACCCATACCCGCCGTTCAGTCGCCGATATTCTGGACAGTGTCGTTGATCGTGACAGACCGTTAAAAATTGCTACGCCTGAGGCGGCTATGCGTGATTTGAGGCGTGTGGGGAGGAATAGTCATTTGGTGAAGGAGTCACAGAGTTATGAAAATGACCACTGAAGATTTTTCACAGCTGGTTGAGAGGATTATGCAAAATAATCATCTCGCACTAATGCGGCCAGTCGTTGAGAAAGAGCTGCTTCACTATGACATTCTGTTCTGTCTTGACCGGGAAGGCCTGTTGGATCAGTTGGTGTTTCAGGGCGGTACGTCGCTTCGTCTGTGTCATGGAGGTAACCGGTTCAGTGAGGATCTGGATTTTGTTGGAGGGGTGGATTTTTCGTCAGCCTCTCTTGCCAATATAAAGACCTGTATTGAGGACTATATTGGGGCCAGATATGGATTGGAGGTATTGGTTAAAGAGCCGGCGACGCTTAGAAAAGAGCCTTGTTATGCACAAATGAATATTGATAAATGGCAAATCTCAGTAATAATCTCTCCGAAGCGTAAAGATATTCCCCGGCAAAAAATCAAGATTGAAGTCGCTAATGTTCCGGCATATACCAAAGAAGCATTGCCGCTACGAGTGAATTACCCGTTTCTTCCCGATGGTTATGGAGACACTCTGGTTTTTACTGAAACCCTTGACGAAGTGCTGGCAGACAAACTGATCGCTTTGCCTGCAACACAAAAATACATTCGTTACCGTGATATTTGGGACCTGCCCTGGCTTCAGCAACAGGGTGCTGAAGTGAATGTTGAGCTGGTGAAGAAGAAAGTGAACGACTACCGGCTTGATGACTTTGAGCAGCGGCTGGATCAGCTGATTCGGAATATCCCTGAAATAGTGACCGGCGGTGGGCTTAAAACTGAAATGCGGCGATTTATACCTGCCGATGTTTATGAACGCACTCTGGGTAAGGGGAAATTTGAAAGCTACTTGTCAGGGACGTTACAAAAACTGTTTAGCCGCTTAAAGGGAGAGCTTTATGGCGAAGGTGAGCTTCCTGAGTTCAGAATGTGATGATGCTCGAATGTGCTGTGGGTGATCTACTGGGTTTTAAAGATAAGCAAAGAGAGGAACATTTTGGCTATGTCCTCCGTCTGAATACCAAGTCGGTTACTGGATTATGATTGTTTAGTCCCAGCATATTTACCATCTCGACTACATCCGATAGTTAATTAACGGTACACTCCCCCGGTAACCAATTTCCCATAGCCGGGTCTGATGCTCTGCCTTCGTCTATATGACAGCGAGCCTGTCTGCTTATTTGTTCCCCGGCATTATTGTCCCTGATGCCAAGTACCCATTATGTCCAACACCCATAACAATCTTGCCGCCTTTATCTGGTCCGTTGCCGACCTGCTGCGGGGAGATTTTAAACAGTCCCAGTACGGTCGCATCATTTTGCCGTTTACTTTGCTCCGGCGTCTGGAGTGTGTGCTGGAGCCTACCAAAGAAGCGGTGCTGGCCCAGTATGAAAAAGTGACGGTGATGAACCTGCCGGAAGAGGGACGGGAGAAGCTGTTGTTGCGGGCGGCCGGGTTGTCCTTCTTTAATACATCACCGATGGATCTCTCCAAACTTGGACAGATCGGTATTAAAGACAATCTGGAAAGCTATGTGCTTGCCTTCTCACGGGATGCCAGGGAGATCTTTGAACATTTCAAGTTCGATGAATTTGTTGGCGGCCTGCAGGAGGCCAACCTGTTGTATAAGGTGGTGCAGAAGTTCGGCAGCATCGACCTGAGCCCGGATGCCATTTCCAATCACGATATGGGCCTGGTGTTTGAGGAGCTGATCCGCAAATTTGCCGAAAGCTCTAACGAAACCGCCGGGGAGCACTTTACCCCACGGGATATTGTCCAGCTCACCACCTCCCTGGTGTTTATGGAAGATGACGATGCCTTAACAAAAGAAGGCATTATCCGCACCATTTACGATCCCACTGCCGGTACTGGTGGCTTTCTTTCTTCCGGTATGGAATATGTGCATGAACATAACGCCAATGCGGTGATGCGCGCCTTTGGTCAGGAGCTGAACCCGGAGTCTTACGCCATCTGTAAAGCCGATATGCTGATCAAGGGGCAGGATGTCAGCCGTATCAAGCTGGGCAACACCCTGTCCAGTGACCAGCTTGCCAGTCAGCAGTTTGATTATATGCTCTCCAATCCACCGTTCGGAGTGGACTGGAAGAAGATCGAAAGTACGGTCAAAACAGAACATGACGTGAAAGGCTTTGATGGTCGCTTTGGCCCGGGTCTGCCACGGGTATCCGATGGTTCCCTGTTGTTCCTGATGCACCTGATCAGCAAATTTCGGGCTATAACGCCCGATAATCAAAACCCCAGCCGTATTGGTATTATCCTGAACGGTTCGCCGTTGTTTACCGGCGGCGCGGGCAGTGGTGAAAGTGAGATTCGACGCTATATTCTGGAAGCCGATCTGCTGGAAGCCATTGTCGCCCTGCCTACCGATATGTTCTACAACACTGGCATTGCGACCTATATCTGGGTGCTATCCAACAAAAAATCGGCGGAGCGTAAGGGCAAGGTCCAGCTTATCAATGGTGCGAAGCTGTTTGGCAAGATGCGCAAGTCCCTGGGTTCCAAGCGCAATATGATGAACCCGGAAGACCGTGCCATGGTGACTCGCTGCTTTGGCAAATTTGAGGCGGAAGCTACTGACTCCAATGGCATAGCAATGAGTAAACTATTTGAGACATACCAGTTCGGTTATCGTCGCATAACGGTAGAACGCCCCCTGCGCCTTTCTGCCCGGATTACTGCTGAAGCCGTTGCCAGCCTGCGTTATGCGCCCAAACCGTTTAACAATGTAATGCGCTGGCTATTCGAACAGTTTGGCGATGCCTGCTACTCGACACTGGCAGACCAGGAAGAAGCCATCCGCAACAAAATCAAAAAAGACTTCACCGAGCTGAAAGAGAAACAGGTTAAAGAAGTACTGGATACCAAACTGTGGTTGTTCCAGCGCAAGCTGATGGAAAAGGCGCAACAGCTTCAGTCTGAGGTTGGTATTGAGAACAGCGATGATTTCAATCGCTTTGATGAATTATTGAAGGCAGTGATTAAAAAGCGGGCGATCAAGCTGGATGCCAAAGAGAAGAAGCAGCTTCTGGATGCCATTACCCATAAGAACCCGGAGGCCGAGCCCGTTGTCAAAAAGGTATTAAAAGAAGAGTCGCAGCCCCTCTACGGTGCCTTTGAATACCGAGGCAACGTCGTCGAGTTTGAAACCGATGGCGACCTGCGGGATAACGAAAATATCCCCCTTGATCCATCGGTGACCACCTCAACGCTGATCGAAACCTACTTTCAGCGGGAAGTGATGCCCCATGTACCGGATGCCTGGATCAATGCCAGCAAGCGGGATGAGCAGGACGGTGAGATCGGTATTGTCGGCTATGAGATTCCCTTTAACCGCCACTTCTATGTGTACCAGCCACCCCGAGCCCTGGAAGCCATTGATGCCGATCTGGATGCGGTCAGTGGGCGGATTATGAAGCTGCTGGCGGAGGTGCATTCCTGATGGCTGATGTTGGCGGCAAATACAAGACTTATGCGGAGTATAAGGACTCTGGGGTTGAGTGGTTGGGATTAGTTCCGCTTCATTGGGAAGTTAAACGTCTCAAGCATATGGCACAAATTCAAAATGGTCAGGACTATAAAGCGGTTGAAGCAGTCAGTGGATACCCTGTACTTGGCTCTGGTGGGCAGTTTACTTTTGCTACTGAGTTTCTTTACGACAAAGAATCTGTGCTGCTTGGAAGAAAGGGGACTATAGATAAGCCTCTCTATATAAAAGAGCCATTTTGGACTGTTGATACAATGTACTATACAAAGATCAACAGTGATGTACCTGCTAAATACCTGCATTATCTGGCGCTTACAATTCAGTTTGACCGTTATTCAACCAATACTGCTTTACCGAGTATGACCCAAGAACACTTGGGTAATTACGCTTTTGGTGTGCCGCCCGAAGAAGTTGAACGGAGTCAGATCGCCAACTTCCTCGATCACGAAACCGCCAAAATCGACACCCTGATCGAGGAGCAGAAAACCCTGATCCGGCTGCTGCAAGAGAAGCGTCAGGCGGTGATCAGCCATGCCGTGACCAAAGGCCTTAACCCTGATGCACCGATGAAAGACTCCGGTGTGGAGTGGCTGGGTGAAGTGCCGGAGCACTGGAGCGTATGCCGCTTGAAAAATACGGTCGAAATCGCAGGACGCATTGGATTTCGAGGTTATAACGCAGAAGATATAGTGGATGAAGGAGAAGGGGCTGTCGTTCTAGGCCCATCTAACATAAATGGCAGGGGATTTTCTCTAGAAAAACAAGCTTTCTTAAGTTGGGAAAAGTACTACGAATCACCCGAAATCATGGTAGAAGATGGTGATATCCTGTTAGCTAAAACAAGCTGGTCTTTCGGTAAAGTGGCGGTGATACCAAAAGCTGATACTCCGATGACTATCAACCCTCAGATGGTACTTCTAAAGCGTGCAAAGATTGATTCAAGATATTTGTCGTACTTCTTAGGAACCGACGCTCTTCAGGCCTGTATCTTCAATTACAATACAGGTAGTTACATGCCAACGATGACACAAGAAAATATTAGTAACCTACCTATTTTTGCACCGCCTAAGAATGAAGTGTCTGCAATCGTTCAATATTTAGAAGAACAAGTTCAAGTAATTGATGCTCTTATTGATGAGCAGCATATTTTTTCTAAATACCTCCAAGAACGCCGCGCAGCCTTGATCTCCGCCACAGTTACCGGAAAGATCGATGTCCGTGACTGGACACCCACTGCCCACCCACAACAAAAACACCCCGAGGCCCCCCATGAGCAAACCGCCTGAACCGCCGGAGCACCCAGACACCCTGTTCAGCGAAATCAAAGGCCTGATCCAGTCCGCCCGCCAGCGGGCTGCGGTGGCTGTGAATGCCGAACTGACCCTGCTTTACTGGCAGGTGGGGGGGCGCATCAATAGCGAGGTGCTCAAAGGTGAACGTGCGAATTATGGCCAGGAGGTGGTTGCCGGCTTGTCCAAACGACTGACTCAGGCGTTTGGTCGCGGCTGGTCTCGCCGTAATCTGTTTCAAATGATCCGGTTTGCGGAGTTGTTTCCCTCTCTGGAGATTGTGCAGACACTGTCTGCACAATTGAGCTGGAGCCACTTCACCGCACTGATCAGCCTTGAGGATAGCCTGAAGCGAGAGTTCTATCTGACCATGGCAATACAGGAGCGCTGGTCAGTCCGTACGCTGGCAGACCGTATCGACAAACTGTTATTTGAACGAACAGCCCTGTCCAAAAAACCTGAGCTGACCATTACCAGGGAACTGGAGATTCTCAGAAGCCAAGGCAAGCTCAATGAGGAAATGGTACTCAAAGATCCTTATGTACTCGACTTTCTGGAAATGAATGACGCTTACCTGGAGAAGGATCTTGAAGACGCCATTCTGCGGGAGATGCAACAATTTCTGCTGGAGCTGGGCGTGGGCTTCACCTTTGTCGCACGGCAGCATCGTATTCAGATCGGAGGTGATGATTTTTATATTGATCTGTTGTTCTACAATCGCAAACTTAAGCGGTTGGTTGCCATTGACCTTAAGGTAGGTAACTTCAAGGCAGAACATAAAGGACAGATGGAGCTTTACCTGCGCTGGCTGGATAAATATGACCGCCAGCCCGATGAGGCCTCCCCCCTGGGTATTATTCTTTGTTCTGGTAAAAATGATCAGGAGGTTGAACTGCTGGAGCTGGATAAAAGCGGCATCCATGTGGCGGATTACCTGACCAGCCTGCCGCCCAAAGCGGTGCTGGAAGAACGCTTCCAGCAGGCCATTCACAATGCCCGCCAGCGTATTGAGAACAAAAGTGAGTAGTGTATGAGCAGGGACGCCACCGTTGAGGCCGTTTTCCAGAACGAAATAATCGCCCAGATGCAGGCCAATGGGTGGCTGCTGGGTTCCGGCGACCAGTACCACCGGGAAACGGCGCTGTACACCAGCGATGTGCTTGGTTTTGTCAAACAGACTCAGGCGAAGGAGTGGGAGAAGTTCTGTAAGGTATTCCCCTCGGATTCGGAACAGCACTTTATCAGCCACCTGGTGACCCAGCTTAACAAGGCTGACCCCAATGCCATTGATAAAGAGCTGCGCAGCTACGGCACCCTTGGGGTGTTGCGCCACGGCCTGAAGATTCGCAATGCCCGGTTTCGCCTGTGCCAGTTTATGCCGGAGCATGATCTGAATCCGGATACGCTGGCCCGTTATAAAGAGAACCGTTGTCGCCTTGTGCCGGAGCTGGTGTATTCGCCCCATGCTACCGATGAGCACCTTGCCGAAACCGGTAAAAAGGCCAGGTCGTGGCGCATTGATCTGGTGCTGTTTATCAATGGTCTGCCGGTAGCGACGCTGGAGCTGAAATCCGAGTTCAAGCAGTCGGTGGATAACGCCATTCGGCAGTATAAAACAACTCGCCTGCCCAAAGACCCGGAAACCGGTAAGCCGGAACCGCTGCTCACCTTCAAGCGGGGTGCGCTGGTGCATTTTGCTGTCAGCCAGTATCAGGTTTATATGGCAACCCGGTTGGCCGGTGCTGATACCTTCTTCCTGCCGTTTAATAAGGGGACAAAAGAAGGCGGCGCTGGTAATGATATTCCCGACGATGAGAACCGCTATGCCACCGATTACCTGTGGAATGAGGTGCTGCTGCCGGATAACCTGCTGAATATTCTTGCCCGTTACGCTCACCTTGAGATTAAGGAGACCGAAGACTGGGAAGGCCGCAAAACCAAAAAGGAGACGCTGATTTTCCCTCGGTATCACCAGTGGGATGTGGTGCGTAAACTGATTGGCGCTGCCCGTACCGAAGTTAACGGGCATCGTTACCTGGTGCAGCACAGTGCCGGTTCCGGCAAGTCCAACTCTATTGCCTGGACCGCTCATCAGTTATCCACCCTTTATAAAGACGATGGCGATAAACAGTTCCATTCTGTGATCGTGATTACTGACCGGACGGTGCTGGACGATCAGCTTCAGGATACCATTTACCAGTTTGAACACGCCGATGGGGTGGTGGGGCGTATTAACAGTAAAGAAGGGCAGGGCTCCAAATCAGAGAAGCTGGCCAGTGCCCTGGAAAATGCCCAGCCGATTATTATCGTGACCATACAGACCTTTCCGTTTGTACTGGCAGCTATTGAGAGCAGTACCAATCTGCAGAAACGTCGTTATGCCATTATTGCCGATGAGGCGCACTCTTCCCAGACGGGCGATACTGCCAGGAAGTTGAAAAAAGTGTTGATGGTGGATGGTGAAGCAAAAGAAGCAGAGCTATCGGCAGAAGACAAGTTGAATGCATCTGTTGCCGCACGACGGAAGAGCGGCAATCTCAGTTATTTTGCTTTTACAGCTACGCCAAAGGCGAAGACGCTGGAAACTTTTGGTCGGCTGGCTAATCCGGATGAACCACCTTCAAAGAAGAACCTGCCCCAGGCATTCCATGTGTACTCCATGCGACAGGCCATTGAAGAAGGCTTTATCCTGGATGTGCTGAAGAACTACACCAATTACAAAGTTGCCTACAAGCTGGCCCAGAAGATTGCCGCTACCGATGAGGAAGTGGACAGCAAACGTGCCAAGGTGAAGGTGGGGCGCTGGGTACGCCTCCATGAGCACAATATCAGCCAGAAGGTGAAGGTGATCGTCCAGCACTTTCAGGTACATGTTATGGGACTGCTGGGTGGTCAGGCCAAGGCGATGGTGGTGACCAGCTCCCGCAAGGAAGCGGTACGCTATAAGCTGGCCTTTGAGAAGTACCTGGCTGAACACAAGAGTTCCATTGCCGTGATGGTAGCCTTTTCCGGTGAGGTGCAGTTCGACCAGAATGATCCGGACAGTGCCGCCATTCTTGATGAGAAATTTACGGAAAAAAATATGAACCCCGGCCTCAAAGGACGGGATATGCGTAAGGCGTTCGATACCGACGATTACCAGATTATGCTGGTGGCCAATAAGTTCCAGACCGGTTTTGACCAGCCCAAGCTTTGCGCCATGTATGTGGATAAACCGTTGGGTGGTGTGGAGTGTGTGCAAACCCTTTCCCGCCTTAATCGCACTTATCCCGGCAAGGCGGAGAGCGGCACCTTTGTGCTGGACTTTGTTAATGAGCCGGACGATATTCTGGCTGCCTTCCAGCCTTACTACCAGACAGCAGAACTGGCAGATGTGTCTGACCCGGACAAAATCTTTGAGCTGCATGAAAAGCTGCGGGCCAGTGGCATTTTTACCTGGAATGAAGTGGAGCGGTTCTGCGAAGCCTTCCTGACCCGAAAGAAAAGCAATGCTGCTGTCAGTAATATCTGTAAGCCTGCGGTGGAACGGTGGCAGAAGCGTTACAGCTCTGCGGTGGCGGCTTATGAGCAGGCCAGGGATATGCTGGACCGGATGAAAAAGTCCGGCGATGCGGTGCTGATCGCCAACGGGGAAAACAGCCTGAAGGAGTGCAAGCAGGAAAAAGACCGGCTGGAGATTTTCAAGAAAGATCTGGGCAGCTATACCCGTTACTACGAGTTTATGTCCCAGATTGTCGATTACGATGATATTGAACTGGAACAGCTCAGCCTGTTTGCCCGCTACCTGCGGCCGCTGCTCCGGGAACAGGTTCTGGACGAAGATGATATTGACCTTGATAACGTGGTGATGAGCCACTATCGTCTTGCCAAAATCCGGCAGCAGGACATTCAGCTTAAGGAAGACAGTCCCGAGTACAAACTGGAACCGGGCAGCGATATGGGTACTGCCAAACCCAAGGATAAGAAAGAGGAGTTTCTGTCGCAGATTCTTACCCGATTGAATGAGCTGTTTATTACCGACAACCTGTCGGATGCGGACCTGATCAATTATGCCTATACCGTTCGGGACAAGCTGGCGGAAAACGACACGGTGATGAAACAGATTGCCAATAACACCGCTGAACAGGCCTTGCTGGGGGATTTCCCGAAGGCCATTGATGATGCGGTGATGGACAGCAACGAAGCTCACCAGGAGATGATGTTGCAGTACCTGTCCAACCCGGAGCTGGCCAGAGGGTTTGCACGGGTGGTGTTTGATATGTTGAAGGGGTGATATGCTCCTTCAGTTTTCCTTTTTGATGAGTTTCAACAACTCAGAGCCTGTTGTAAAAGTTACTGATCATTAACCCAGGATAAAAATCTAAAGTCGTCTATAACTACGGTATCTGATTTCATATGGTTAGCTACTTACCCTTCCGACCTGACTGATAACGAGTGTGCAATCCTTGAACCACTGTTTCCTGACCCTGGCTATGATACTCCAAAGAATGGACGACCACGTGATCACCTTAAGAAACATTTTAAAAAAATCCAGAAAGTCTGGGCTGATTGTGGTTACCGAGGTTACCTTGAAGAGTGGTTTTATCGCTGTAAGCCCAAAAGGGAACTGTCTAAAGACTATGAACAGTTGCCAAGGAGTTCAGAAGCCTTCGTTTATATATGCATGATTCGCATAATTCTGCGAAGGCTTAAGTAGTTTTAAAACAGCCTCTTACTGATACTCGTGCTCAAGAATATGAGAGATGTGTATTGATAGCGGAGTGTTACTATGCACTATGTTTACCAGTTTCTTTACTTCCTGAAAACTTCTACCCGAATAAATAGCTTCAACATTTACACTGGATGTATTTCCGTTAAATAAAACTTTGTTGGGGTTGTTTGCATTTGTATCCTCTTCAATACTGGAGGATTGACGAGGTGCAATAAGAAAAACATGCCCATTTTCAAATAGTCCTGTGTACATTGTATATTTTTCATCTTTGTATTTAGTGGTTGCGTTACCCAGCTCCATAATTGCCAGGAAACATTTAATATCTACTCGTTCTGGATCTTTAACAAGTCCTGAGTGTTGGTCGTATACATATCGTTTAAAAAAATGATCAAATTTGCCTGAATTGTAGATTGATTTTAAACTCTCATATTTGCTCGAATGTACTACTGTTTTCATATTTTTGAACTGAATTCGATGCCTTAAATCTTCGATAATCTTTTGATCAATAGAATTGTTGGCATTATGGCATGTCTGCTTGAGCCGGAGCGCGTCGGGCAGTGTCAGTTTATTTGCGATATGTTGAATAACCTCAACGGGCAAGCAGTTGAAATAGCCAGTTTGTAGCTGTTGGTCAGGTGTTGATTCTGCTAATTGCAGTGGAACTCTGGACGATAATCCTGCTTGATTACATGGAACATCGAATGGCATAAGATAGTTCTTATATTTCCCTCTCTTCTAAGTCTTAATAGAACCTGAGTTTGCGAAAAAGTTCCATCTGCGGGCGAGTGTGTGATGCAATGCAAAACCGGGACATCCACAGTGCAAAACCGGGACATCCACAGCGGCAACATGCTCTCAGGCAGCCTGATCTTTGGAAAAAACGGCAGTATCCAAATGCTGTGAGCCGTCTTGCACTGATAGTCAGAGGTTTCCTTTCCGTACATTTGACACTCTACTAAATGAACTTTTCATCCCCCCTGCTGTCGAATAAAAAAGAATATAAATTATATTTTTTATTTCTGTTTTTTGTTATACGGGGGTGCAATACGCACTGAATCAGAAAAAGAGCAACCACCATCATTGCCTATGTTACCAACGACAATTGCAACGAATGTTCCGGCCGCCCACAGTAGCAGACCTCTTGAGGCTGACCATGCCGTTCAGCGTCGGTATTTCAACCGGGATATCAGCCAAATACTGGGCCTTCCTCCGGTAGTCAACAATACCAGACTCATTGGTATGGAGTATGAGTCCAACAACGTCACAGTCACAGCTCCTGGCATCGCCCTCAGAAAAGGCACAGTACTTGCGGAAACCCTCGGATGTCACTTTGGCTACCCATTAATGAGTCTGACCATTGATCAAACGGGTGGGGAGCAAATACTGGCAATACTGGAGACGGTGCTGGCACCGCTGTTATCGGAGACGCTGGTCAAATTGCGTTTATGTGAGCTGGTAGAGAAGCTGTTTGAAATGCTGGCAACCATCCCCTCAGAGACCGGCATGGCGCTGGAAGAACTGATCCAACAATACAATCGATGGCTGGAAAGCCTCGATGGGTTTGACGAGCGTACCTGTACTCTTTTGCAATTAACGGCAGTCTATGAGCCGACCTCCCTCAGACACGACCAGGGTATTAACTATGGGCTGCTGAATCAAGCGGAGGTCAGCACCTCGACCGGCAAAGGACCTCTGACATTAATAAAGATACCGGATCGGGAGGTCGGCTGGGACTATTACAAACAGACCAGCTTTTTTGTAGAATTCAAAAATATCAGACAACTTGCGAATATCCCCCGGCAAACGGAACTCTATTCACTGCTTGATGCCGCCGGTTGGTGTGAAGCAAAAGAGATCGCTACCGCTCTGTTGAGGGAGTTCGGAATAAAAACGGAACATGAAAATACACTGCCTGTCTTAATGCACTGGTCGTACAACTGTCTGAAAATAATTAACTACGGTTTTACGACCAGAACGCGTGGTGGTCAAAGAGTTATCCGCCATGTGTCTTTGTGCATCCGAGCTGGCCAGCTTCAGGAGGTGTTTCAACTGCTATCAGATGAGACCGTTAACGAGTTGGTCACAAGCATTAATAGAGATCGGGACAACGACCTGTACAAGGTCATAATACTGATATTTCTGGACTACGGTGGCTGGAAAGAATTTCCTGAAAAACGCACCGCCTATGAAAAGTTGGAGCAATGGCTGTTTCACGAAGTCCGGGAACTGTTTAAAGTCCTCAAAATAAGGCAACAGCACGGTAAACACCATGTGTATAGCCCTTTTTTATCAACTCCTTATATTGTCACCAGAGATAATGAAAAACTGATATTGCCTGATCCGGGCAAGGCAGCTGGTTACTTGCGAGATTTTGTTCTGCCCAAGCGCAATGACAAATATTATTTCCTCTATGAATTAACAACAATTAAGGAAACAAGTTATTGCGTTATCGAGTTCAGATTGCATCAGGGCAACTGTGGGGAGTTAAGTGTTTTTGATCTTCCATTCAATCATCCGGAAAGACCCTTTGACCCATCACACCTCACCGAAAATGAACAACAGATGATGGATATTCTGTTTGAAAACACAGCGGTGCAAACCTTAGACGACATCATGTGGCTCCAGAACCTTCGGTCTTTGCTTGAATCTCTACCCGATCTGGGTACTGGACAGATATAAAATTCAAGCTAGCCTCAGGGGGCGTTAATTAAAACTCAAATAAAATCATAGAAAAAATCGGTAAAAGGTGGTCAATAGAAAAGGTGGTCAATAAATGTATCAAGCCAATGTCGATGCGACTGGGGTAGGCCCACATACTGGCGATATGTCTCTCAAGACGACCAGGACTGTTTCGAGGCAAGCAACGCTGGCTTCAAAATCGTTTTGCAGAAAGGTAAGCATTGACGAGTGGGCCTTAGCCATGGGAGTCAAACGTCAAGCAGAGTGTGATAATTCTGTCGCTGCAGATCTCAGAGACAAAAGCTGCAAAATGACAGAAGCTGGCTTAACGGATCAAAACTCACTGAAAAAAACAGCTCAGAAAATTTTTATAGGTAATAGAGAGTATACGCGTCAGGAACTTTCTGAGATATCAACTAAAGAGCTTAATCTGCTTCTCAAGAAAGAAAATAGCAAGGAAGTTGAAAGTTTCGTGAGATATATTAGAAGAGCGGAAAAAAACAGGCGTCATCAAGCAGGATATAGAAAAGGGGTAATGGCTAATAAACAGGCTGTTGCCAATGAAGTGAAAATGTTGAAGTCTGAAAAAAACAGGCTGGAGTTAGAGAAGAAGTCTCTAATAATGGGAAAAAACAAGCTTGAGTTAGAGAACAGGGCTATTGTAGCGTTAAAGAACAGGTTGGAGTTAGAAAACAGATTTCTAATAACGGAAAAAAACAGGTTAGAGATAGAGCTCAGGTCTCAAATAGCGGAAAAAAATAATATTTGGAAACAATATCAAGCTATCATGCAGGGGATTGCTGTTCAACCAGGGGAAAGGTCTACTCAATAACTGTGCCAAACATGCCCATATTCGGCAGGAGGAGCTGTCAGCAGAAAGGTATCCCTACCAGTGTAGTTTGTGTCAACGTAAATCAGCCAGTCTCAAAGGCCTCAAACTTCATTTACACCGCCACCAGAATGAACTTTCTTTTATAGAGCGCAGAGGCATAGTCCTCATGGCATTGGGAGGCGGGTCAATGGCATAAAACATCACTGTGTTGGTTAACGCTTAAAGAAGTTAATGCTAACAATGAGAGTACCGACCCATTCCGGCTTCACTGATCTAATGTATGATTTCTGACTGTTTATCCGCACAAAATCAAAGCAGTAATATAACTGCATCTCAAACTGATAGGCTTGAGGAGCAGAACATGGATATTCTTGCCAATATTAACCAGGCAGAATGTAAAGCCAATTGTGGGTTTGTTGCTATGAGGGTCTTTCATTACCTGGAGAATAAAACGTTTCAGCCCATTCTTTGTGATGAATTCAATGCACCAGCACCACTATCAACACTGACTGTCTATGGCAAACTTGATGACATGTACTTGGGAAAAAAAACACTGAAACTGGAGTTGTTTGAAGGAGAACATGATGATCTGATATTTTCATGTGAGCAGAAGTTACTTGAGATGAAGCAAAATGAACACGCCATTGTCAGTTTTTCATATCAAGTGGCTGGTAAGGAAAAAGGGCATTTTTTCAATATTTACCGGAACAAGTCCACCTACAAAATCATTGACGCTATTAGTGCCATGGCCTTTGATAGATATGCCATTTGCAAAAATTTGAGTGAATACTTTCATATTAAATTACCTCGGGTTGGTGCTGATACATTGACAAAAATACAGCTTATACACTGACCGCATGGATTATATAGTATTGCATAAGCTCATTCTGAAAATGGCTGCATTTTACAGGATTAAGATAATTCCAAAGATTAAGTGCTACGGATAGCACTTTGGAGTAACTGTTGTGTGTGCCAGATCTTATGCCGAATGCATCATCACAAGCAGTGATTTGATAAAATCCTTCTTTTTGATTTCATAATCACTCACATACTGATTGGTCGACAGCCAGTTGTTAATTCTGTGCTCGAAACCACTGCGGCAAACATGGCCAGCCAATTTTTTTTGAAGAAGTGCCGTAAGCGTGTGCAGGCGTTGTTGTTGTACTTGACGATATTCAGGCAGACAGTCAGGTGTTCCGGGTTTGCCTTCAGAGTGCAGATCGATAAACTGCCTGGCTTTATTCAGGGTAAGCAGAGAGCGAATAAGCAAGCCATAAATACGCTCCTCGATATTTTGGGGGTCGTTAAAAAGAATGGTTCGTTGCAGGTCAAATACTGCCCCTCTTTGTAGTTGCCTGGTCAGCGGATCCAGGTTTTCAGCGAGGTATTCCAGCGTATCGTTCAGTAACTTTGTTTCATCAGCAAACGACAAACACAGTACCGGCCTCGCAACACCGGGAACGTGGAGGGCCAATGGTGCTGTATTTTCATGGGTTAATCTGTCGTCAACACTGACCTGAAGCCCCATGGCTTTCATACACAGATCCGCGTCCCTGAGATGAATATTGTAGGTTTTTGGTAGTTTAATCTCCGGACATCCCGGGAGTTGCCAGATGGTGATGCTTTTGGGAATGTCTGAGTCTGTGGTGTTCAGTGCCTCTAGCTTTGCAAAGAGTATTCTGGCGGGCTCCTCTGTTGAGCAGATAATGTCAATATCATTAAATAATGAGCAGTGGTCCTGTAAAAAACGCGCATAAGAACCGGTAATCAGAATTGGGGTATTGCTATAAGAAACATTGATTTCCTGAATAATCTCCAGTGTTTTCAGTGTTAGCGCATTTAACCGCAGAACCGGATTTTCCGGGAAATCCGCTCTGCCAGTTGTTGACCATTGCTTCAGAGTTTGTGCCCCATTGGTGGTAATGCCCTGAGTGGCACACGTATGGTCTGTTTCACCCCGGTATTTCGTTGTTCGGCCGGCGTTCTCTATATTGGGAATCAGGTCGGGGAGGTTATCTCTATGTCGATGTCCGGTGTTTTTTACACAATGGGCTTCGTAGCTGTATTGTTCAAACCAGAAGCCTAGATCATGGCGCAGTTTGCTTCCTTCCGGAAAACTCTGAAGACAGCCAAGTACCTGGTCCTTATGGACTTTCAGTCCATCAATAGACTGCCTCGTGATATAGCAGTGTGCCAGGAAGAAGAAATGTACGCGTGAATTCTGAAATGAGTTCCTCAGTTTTTTGATGGATTGCAACACCTGTTCTGCTGACACTTCCTGATGATCGATAGTCAATTCATTCTGCATAGCCATGAATTTCAAGATACATTGCAGCCGATGTTGCTCATCTTTGAGCGATACGTTGTTTAATAGTTGCCAGGCTTTTTGAATGATATCCTGAGCTTCGCTGGTTTCATCATATCCCTGGGATTGATTCAGCCTTTGAATCAGATACATCGTTTGTCGTGAAGAATGATCGCCAGGTACTTCATTAAATGCTTCTAGCACTTTCTGGTTATCCAGATAGTTGCCATTCAACTCTCTGGCATGCAATGCCAGTAGAGAATAAAAAATAGCTCTTTCGAGCAACCAGCCACCACGTTCATAATCCTTCACCACCGTCTCCGGTGTTACCTGCTGGCCATTCAATAGCAGCCCCTTCAGGCAACATTCTTCTTTGAAGCGTGCGATCTCAAGTGTCGCTTTGGCCGTCTGAAAATTCTTATACACCTCATCCGGGGTAACCAGCTGGCCATTCAGTACCAGTTTCCTCAGGCAGCATTCCTGCTTAAAGCGCGCTATTCCCAGCCTGCCTTCTGAACTATTCGGGAAAGCCTTAACCACAGCATCCGGTGTCACCTGCTGGCCATTCAATACCAGTCTCCTCTGGCAGCATTCCTGCATAAAGCGCGCTATTCCCAGTCTGCCTTCTGTCGTATCCGGGAAAGCCTTAACCACTGCATCCGGTGTCGCCTTCTGGCCATTCAACGCCAGGCCTGTCAGGCAACATTCTTCCTTAAAGCGCGCTATTCCCAGTTTGCCTTCCGGACTATCCGGGAAATCCTTAACCACCGAATCCGGTCTGACCTGCTGGCCATTCACCAGCAGCCCTCTCAGGCAACATTGTACCCTGAAGATTGCTCTGCCCAATTTGCCTTCGGGACTGTCAGGGTAAACCGTGATCACCGCATCCGGTGCAACCTGCTGGCCGTTTAACTCCAGGCCCCTCAGGCAGCATTCCGCTTTGAAACGGGCGAGCTCCAGAGTTGCACCGGCTGCCTGATAATCCCTGACCACCTCATCCGGTGTTATCTGCTGGCCGTTCAATAACAGGCCCCTCAGGCAACATTCCGCTTTGAAACGGGACTGCTCCAGTGTGGTTCCGGCTTTCTGAAAATCCTCAACCACCGCCTCCGGTGTAACCTTCTGGCCATTCAACGCCAGGCCTCTCAGGCAACATTCTTCCTTAAAGCGTGCCAGCGTCAATGTTGCATTGGCTACCTGACAATCCTTAACTACCGTATCCGGTGAGACCTGCTGGCCACTCAACGGCAAGCCCTTCAGGCAACAATTCGCTTTGAAGCGTGCCAGCTCCAGGTAGGCTCCGGCTGACTGATATTCCCTGACCACCGTAGCTGGTGTGACTCGCTGGCCATTGAGTGGCAGCCCTCTGATGCAGCATTGTTCAATAAAGCGCCCCAGCTCAAGTGTTGCTTTGGTGGCCTGATAACCCTTAACTACCGTATCCGGTGTGACCTGACGGCCATTCACTAACTTGCCCATCAGGCAGCATTGTTCCTTAAACCGGGCCATCCCCAATTTGCCCTCCGGACTATCCGGGAAATGCTCAACCACATCGTCCGTTGTGACCAGCTGGTCATTCAACAGCAATCCCCTGAGGCAACATTCTGCCCTAAAGCGCGCCAGCTCCAGTGGTGCCCTGACTGCCTTAAAATCATTAATCACCGTATCCGGTGAGACCTGTCGTCCATTTAACAGCAGGCCCCTCAGGCAACATTCCGCTTTGAAGCGGACCATCGCTAATCTGCACTGCTTGTTACCATCTGGTTTCCGATTGAATTCCTGAATGACCTGGTCCGGGGACACTTTTTTATTGCCGTGTAGAATGTTCTGTAAGCAGAGCTTTTGCAGAAAGAAGCCACCTCTGAGAGACGTTTTATCATTTCTATAGGTGCCAAGCACAGCGGCCGAGGAGATGTGACGTTCCTTTAATGGGTTTTTATCCCAAAAGGCGTCCTCAACACGTTTGCCGACATCCAGGGTGGGAGCTCTACCTCTATAAGACGGATGGTTTGAGACTCTTTTACCGTTAAATGTACTTCTTGAGCGATCAGGAATCCCCCTGGAACCAGCTGGCTGGGCAACACGGCCAGCAGGCTTTGGGCGGGAGTAGGTTGATGCGTTTGCTTTCAGAATAAAACCCTGTCTGGACAGTTCATGTTGAGAAGGTGAATTCGGTACAAATATTCCTTCAGCCAGTCTAATTAACAGTGGCAAGAGGCAGCACTGATGATAATTCTGCTCTTTTGGCCTTAGCTGCCAACTCTCCTTTCTCCCTGGCCAATGTTTCGCTGAAGCCTTTTCTTATGGCAGATGTATAGGCGTTTGATCTGGCATTTCTGATGGCTTTGTATGCCTTGGCTTTATCGGATGCTTCGTATTTGGCCAGGTACGTTTTGCGTTTAGCGGATGTAGCATGCCTGGCGTGCCTTTTGGCTCTATTTGCCTTGACTTCATCGGATAAGTTGTACCTGGCGTTTTTCGCCCGGCCTTGATCGGATGAAGTGTATCTGGCTTTGGACGCCTTGCCTTTTTCGGATCTGAAGTATCTGGCTCTGCTCAACTTGCCTTTTTCGGATGCTTTGTATTTGGCCTGGTATTTGGCTTTGTTCGTCTTGCGTTTTTCAGAAGCACTGGCCACTTCAGGCGCAGGTGGCTGAGGTTCATCAGAACTGGAAGATTCAGTGCCTGTAAATCCAGAAGTTACGGTATGCCCTGGCTGTTCTGTGTTTTTATTCAATGGGCGAACCACAGCAACCGGACGGGGTGGTGGCTGAGAAAAATGAGCTGATGCATTTTCAGCAAATGGTAAATGAGAAATTGAAAAGTCATTCAGTGACCGTGGAGAAGGTGGCTCCTGGTTTGTGACTTCCTGATTGAAATATTCGTCAAGGGGTGAGTCATGCCTGTGTACAGAATAACCAGCCATGCATGGCGATGAGCTGAAAATGTCGTTTAGTGTTAAAAATTCATCTGGAAAACCCTGTAAATTGGCATAAAAAAGATCGGGATCCAGGTTCAGATTGAATGTGTCCATTAGAATTATTGAACTGTTGAATTACAGCCAAAGACCACTGATTCGTATAAAAGTTCCCCCTTTCAGCATTAGTCGTTGACTCGATGAAACTGACACCGATACAGCTGGTGTAAAAAAACATGCCTTGAAACGCCCTGTTTGCCCTCTCCAAAGTGGCCATTAAGTAGTTGGCCAATGGAATCGTATATTTTTGGTTTAGTGGGCAGTTACTATGCAAGGCACAACAGGTTCTATCACTCGCTGCCCAGAGCAGCGACTACTGATGTGCTGTAGAGTTCCATTCTGTACCTGAAATTCCTTAGGTGTACGCTACGACTACTCACTGCTGTCCGGTTCATGGAGGCAGGAATTATTTCAAGATAAGGTAATCACTGATGAGTTTTCTGACGAGAGTCTGTATGATAGGGACCGTTAAAAGTGATATTAGTTTTTTTATGAAAAGATTTGATGTTCCGAGCGTAGTCTCTCTGCATATCCTTCATAAACAAAAATAAAACTTCTAGCTAAACGGCTTTGCCCACAAAGTCACCCTATAGTGTTTGAATATCAGGATATGAGTATGTCTACCTCTACAGGAACCGTTAAGTGGTTTAATGACGAGAAAGGTTTCGGTTTTATCAGCCAGGAAAACGGTGGACCTGACGTGTTTGCCCACTTCCGTCAGATTGCTACCGAAGGCTTCAAAACCCTGACTGAAGGCCAGCGCGTTGAGTTTCGTGTTACTCAGGGCCAGAAAGGTCTGCAGGCTGAAGATATCCGTCCTCTGTAAAACTCAGTTTTTATTTGGGCGATCCATATAAAAGGCAGTGCTTTACGGTACTGCCTTTTTTATTGCCTGCCACAAAGGGGGCAGGAAGAACCGGTTATGCCCCTTCTGATTCACGTACTTGCTCAACATTCGTCTGCTGTCGCCCAAAATGACCTGTTCTTCAGTACTTGTCTTATGATTGGTACGGTTTGTTGATAAATTACACTTTTATGGCGGGGCTGAATCCGTCATTATAGTGCTCCCGCTGGCTCAGGCTGGTTTGGTGTTGGTTTTCAAGGGCATCTCAGGGGAGTGGTAGCATTTTCCCGGGATGCCGAGTGTTATTTGGGCAAGGCAGTCGATGACAGCAGAAGACAGTAATATTTCTGACCAGGGCATCCAGAAGCAGGAACAGCAGTTGGCCTCTGAACAGGATGTTTCCGGTTCCCCTATGAATCAAGCGCTTCCGGAAGAGGGCAGGAAAATTCTTGAGAGGCTGCATAACCGGCCGGAAAGCGACGTAATGAACTCTGAGGCGCTGCGTCTGGTGCGAATTATCTGGCCCGGTGCCTTCAATGTTTCGGATCCAAGGCCCCTTAAGATTGGTATTCACAAGGAGATGGCAGAGGCAAACCTGCTGCCTGCACACATTATTCCGGTTGCATTGCGGTTTTTTACGTCCATGGAACGCTACCTTGAGAAGATTAAGCCCGGTGCTACCCGCATTAACCTTCAGGGGCAGGCGGCAGGTCGGGTGAAACTTCGCGAAGCAGTGGATGCAGAAATCAAACTGTATACCCAGAGCAGTGATTTTGTCATAACACGGGATCGGGTCATTATTAAGAAGATTCGTTTATTGTCCGTGAATAAACAGACTTGAACGGATACCAGTAGGCCGGTCTGATTATTTTTTAATCAATCTGTCCGGGTGGCCTGAATTGACAGGTGTTTGTGAACTATCCCGAATGTTGTCACAAGTTTATCCACAAAAGCTGTGGATAAACTATATGAGCCTGTCAGCGGGCAATAATCATCAGATAGCGCAGTTGCTCCCGGTGAAGCATCCAGCGAATAAACCAGACTTGCAGTCGCAGCCTGATCCACATCTTGGAACGTGTGAATGCTGAAAGGCTCTGGTAGTGTTGGCCAAACCAGAAACAGAAACCGGAAAGGACATCATCGGTAATATCCAGAATCTCAACCTGCTCAAACCCATGCTGGTTAAGCAGGTTTTCGTAGGTCTCTTTGACGGGCATATCTTCAACCAGGAGTCCTGATATACGACCAAGCTTGTTTACCAGGCGCTGTTCCCGGCGGTCCTGAAATGGCCGGGCCAGCACCATATCGGTAAACACCAGAGTGCCTCCCGGCCTTAGTGCTTTCCTGGCATGGCTGAAAAAATGAGAGCGGGACTCCAGATGGTAAACGCAGTCCAGGCCGATTAACTTGTCGCAGCTATTCTCTGGCCGTTCTGCCAGTGACTTGTCACCACCCCGCACCAGTTTAAGCGTATTGAAATGCCCGCAATGCTCCAGTGCCTGGACCATCTGTTGCTCATCACTGGCGATTGCCGTCAGGTGCTGAACCTGGTAATAATCCAACCAGACCAGCAACTGATCATGGCTGGTGAAAGCGACATCAAGGACTTCATCCTGACTGGACAGACAGACTTTGTCGGCCAGTAACCCCGCCATTTCCGAGCAGGCCTGCCGGTATTGGGACGTGTCTCTCCAGTAACCCAGCAAGCGCCAGCCGGAGGAGGGCTGTAACGGGTTATTCAACAGCCACTGATCAACCTTCAACTCGCGCTCGCGGCTTGACGATGGCCACCAGATACGTATCAACAGTGCCAGACCCTGAGCCATCAGGCCTGACATAAACAGCCACGTCAGGAGCACTCCGAGAAGAAATGAAAGAATTGGCATAAGCTGACTTTTAATTTTATCCATGCTTTTTAATTGAGTACGGATAATAGAGAGATCATTGTGTTTTTGCCAGAGTTGTGCTTTTGCCAGAGTTGCAGTTTTGCCAGAAACCCAGGCTGTTTTTTGGGGATTCGGTGACAAACTTTATGGTGCTGAAAAACTCGGGTTTCCAGACAAAATCTGAAAACCCGGGACGTTGCCAGTTATCGTATTAACTTTAAACCTGCGTAATCTTAATCAGCAGTGCACTTTCCGGCTGCATCACTGGCATCATCAGACCTACCTGTTCAAGCAGGGCGGCGCTCATAATGGCAGGCTCTGTCATCCAGGGCGGACACTGTTTCATGTAAATATCGGAAGAACTTTTTTCCAATACCTGAACCTTATAGTCTTTTTCCGGGTCCAGGCCGGGAATTTGCACAGTGGCGGACATGGCATACTCAGGCATATCCAGCTGGGCGAACATCACCACGGCTTCCTGCTTATCGGTGCTAATACCAATTCCACCTTCTAAATATGATAACGAGCAAGTCATTTTGGACCGCTGGGCAAGGCGGAATGACGAGTAATAGCAGGGCTATTGCGAGGAATTCCAACGAAGATCCAGCGGTTCAAAATGGCTGCGCAGTTCATATTTAGAAGGTGGAGTTGGTATAACAACTCCCCAGCCCTGTGACGCTTTATGGGCGGTGTCGCAGCGGAAATGATCACCGGTATGCAACAGGTGTCTTAAGGACTTGTGCAGGGCAATGTATTTGGCAAAGGAGCGCTTCTCTTCCTCTGAAGCACTGGCCGGGTCCAGCTCTACCCCCATATGACCAAACAGCGCAGTAATACCCCGGAAGGGATGTGCCTGCCTTGATCACCAGGCTGGTGGTGTCTGTGAAAAGGTGAATTAACGGTTTGCTCATCACAATGTGCTCGTAAGAAATGGTTCTGACTATTCAACAAAAATACCCCCACATAAGGGGGGCACAAAAACAGGTTATTTGTGAACTACCGGTCTTCAGACACTAGCAGCTACAGCACTTTCATCCTTGCTGAGGCGGGCATCCAGACGATAAGTCTTTTTATAGATGATGGCGCTCAGGGCAATCAGTACTGCGGGAATCAGGATCATCAGTACTTTCAGTCCGACAATGGTTTCCGGTGTCTGAACAACGTTGGGCACATAGCCGATAAACGTCAGACCAAAACCAATCAGGAAACCTGCCATGGCACCGGCACATTTCACCAGCATGGTTTGCACTGAAAAGATAATGCTCTCGCTGCGCAAGCCGGTTTTGGCTTCGCCGTAGTCCACCAGATCAGCCAGCATAACCGTAGAGAGACCATTGAACAGACCGTTGCCAAATTTCAGAGCAGCACCGGCCAGACCTACCAGAATGGCGCTTTCCGGGGCAATCACGCTGGAAAAGTAGAGTACGGAGCTGCACAGAATCGGAAAGCCGCAGGCCAGGGGCCACATCAAACGACGATTGACTACTTTAGCAATCCAGGGGAACAGGAAGATACCTGAGAATTGCATCTGAATTAACCCTCCATTGAATGAATCGTTAACCCCCCTGTTTAGCAGCAGCAATAAAATGTAGTGAATCCCGGCAGATGGTTAATTCTGAACCATTAACCGTCTCAGGGTGTTTCAAAGCTTGCTGGTCATAACCCCGTATCACTGTGGATTCAGGGTTATGAACGTGTGATCACGACAGTTCGAACGACCACTGGTACATCGGTTGAGTCAACAGGTACTCAGGGCGAACGCTCGGCGTCCAGGAATCATCACCACCAATACCCATGTGGAAGCCATCCAGATAGACAAAAATGCCTTCTTCTTCCTGAAGCTCGTGGGTATGTGTTGCCCTTGCCAATTGTGCCTGGCCGTATGGGCTGACACTGAAATGGAACTGTCCTGTTACCCGGATATCGCCCAGCATCAGCGCCTGGGTATCGCACCGCAGACCATTGTCGCTTGGGAAAATGTAAGGCGTGTGCATGGCCTTGAGGGACTGCTCCCAGTGTCCGATATCCGCGCTTAACTTGCGGTCCGGATAGTTTTCGTGGGGCCCACGGCCAAACCAGTTCACTTGTGCCGGTTGTTCCTTCAGTCTCAGGCAGGCACCGATGCGGGGCATAGGCGGCATATCACCATCAACAGTGACCTCAATATCGATACGGGCACTGCCGTTGGCGGCAAAATGATAGGTCCATACGCTGCGCAGAATCTCTTTTTCCGGTTGTTCCGGGTGGAAATAGCCATGGTGAGCCAGAACAAGCCCTTTCTTGGCATCACATTCAACCAGCAGGCAGCGGTGTTGCAGGTTGTTTAATCCGGCCCGCTCCCAGCGTGGCATCCAGGCATTAGGGTCCGGACGGTCAACTTCGCTGACACCAATATCGTTGTCCAACGGTGCCCGGTAGAAATTGTCTGCCAACGGGGTAAGCAGTTGTTCTTTACCGTCTTTTACCCAGCTCACCAGCTGGCCAATGTTACGATCAATCGTCCAGCTGTTTTCTGCCGCATTGACGATAAAGCTGCTGTCGGCCTCATTGATGACCGCAGAGGTTGGCAAGCGAGGAGTAACCGCTTGATGGGTCAGCGATCCCGTCAACATAAACTGTTGGCGTGCGACTTCGTGGCCGGCTTCGGACCAGTCGGTTGCTTCAGGCTGGATAATAGAGAGATCCAGTCGTGGCAGTTTGCCGCTGATGGTCAGTGACTGCTCAGACAGTACCAGCAGTTCTGAGGAGTGGGGCGCAATATTCAGCGTGACTTCGCCAGCAACCAGAGCTTCTTCGCCCGCCATTAGCTGCCACACCAGTTGATGGTTGTCGGTGGCGCAGAAGCAGGCTTCGCTGGTGACTTTCACGGTGAGTGGTCGGGTTGCCACTAATTCGAAAGTAAACGGCTGCTGTGCTCTTTTGGCTTCAAACAGTGCCGGGTGCGGTGTTTTATCCGGGAATACCAGCCCATTGATGCAAAACTGGCGATCGTTGATCTTGTCACCAAAATCACCGCCGTATGCCCAGAAATGCTGACCATTGTCGTCGAACTTGTCCAGTCCCTGGTCCACCCAGTCCCAGATGAAACCACCTTGCAGGCGGGGGTGCTTTCTGAACGCATCCCAATACTCGGCAAAACCGCCCAGACTGTTGCCCATGGCATGGGCATATTCACACAGGATAATTGGCCGGGTTTCGTTGGGCATGCCGACCCACTTGGTCAATGCCCATTTGTTTTTGCCCAGGAACTGCTGTGGCTGATCCTCATCAGTACGACCATACATTGGGCAGATGATGTCTGTTGCGGGGGTATCGGAACAACCACCTTCATACTGTATCGGGCGAGACGGGTCGGTCCGTTTGGTCCATTGGTACATGGCATCATGGGCGGCACCGTAGCCTGATTCATTACCCAGTGACCAGATGATGATGGATGGGTGGTTAAAGTCCCGCGCCACCATGCGCATCATCCGCTCCAGGAACGCATTGGCCCACATCGGGTCGTCGGCCAGTTTGCGCATGGGGGTCATGCCGTGGGTTTCAATATTGGCTTCGTCAACCACATAGAGGCCCAGGCGGTCACACAGCTGATAGAATGCCGGTTGGTGCGGATAGTGTGAACAGCGCACAGCATTGAAATTATGCTGTTTCATCAGTATCAGGTGTTCACGAACATCGTCTACCGTTTCAAAATGACCGGTCGCCGGGTTGTGCTCGTGCTTGTTCACACCACGAATCATTAGTGGCTGACCATTTAATTGCAGCAGGCCATCTTTGATTTCTACCTTACGGAATCCAACGTCGTAGGCTTCGCTTTCAATATCGCTGTTTGTTTGTGGATCCGTCAGCGTGACCACAACGCGATAGAGGTTGGGTGCCTCTGCGCTCCACTTTTGCGGATGGTTGATCTCCAGCTGCAGGCAGGTGCGATCGTTATACCCGCCTTTTTCGTCCATCGGTGCGGTACCAATGGCGGATGTGGTGGTGGCAATAACGTCGTTAGCCAAATACAGCGTCGCCCGAATGGCCAGGTCATCGGCATTCATGGTATCGGCAACAATGGTGAGTTTGCCGTGTTCGTAGCGGTCATCAAGATCCGGTGTGACGCGAATATCCACCAGACGCTGGTGTGGCTTATTGAGCAAGCGGACTGAACGATAAATGCCGCTTAGCCACCACATATCCTGATCTTCCAGGTAGCTGCCATCGGACCAGCGGATAACCATTGCGCATAACCGGTTCTCTCCGGCCTGAAGGTATGGTGTCAAATCGAACTCGGCGGCCAGTCGGCTGTCCTGTGAATAGCCCACGGACTTGCCGTTACACCAGAGATAGAAGGCACTGTTTACGCCATCAAAGATCACCCGGGTCTGGCTATCTTCCTGCCACTGCTCAGGCAGGGTGAATGTGGTGGAGTAGCAGCCAGTCGGGTTCGTCACAGGCACCCGGGGCGGGTTGCAGGGGAACGGATACTTGACGTTGGTATAGATGGGCTTATCGAAGCCCTGTAGCTGCCAGTTACCGGGAACGGTAATGGTCTGTGTCGGGTCGGATCCCTCCCTTGAAAATGTTTCAGGGACTTGTTCCGGAGAGTCATACAGTGCAAAAGCCCACTGGCCATCCAGACTTAATACCGAATCACTTGCATGGTCTGCCAGAGATTGTGGCTCACTGCGCCAGCTGCTCATAGGGGTATGGCTTGCCAGTCGGCTGCGTGCGGTGATTTGTGGGCTTTCCCAGTCGCGCTGCATGAATTTACTCATAGGTTGGCTACATCATTTTCCTGTCTCTGGAGTCACAGATCATTTCACCTGGTGGTGAGATTATTGACGACAGTTATCCAGAATTTTCATACTTCAACAGGATGTATCTTATCTGTGAAGGCGGGAAAAAGTGTTGATCCAGCTCAAACTTATGTAACTGTTACATTTTCTGGTGTCAGTCTGTTTGTTGATACCGGTTTAGTGCTTGCACACTGCTGCGTTCAACAAAAGTCGGCATCATTATCTGGCCTGTTACCTTTGCCCTGTTCTTATCGCTCAGGCTGATGGCCAGTCGTGCCGCCTGTTCAGCCATAACGGCAATGGGGTAACGGACAGTGGACAGTTTCGGGTGCAGATAACGGGCAATGACCAGATCATCATAGCCAACGACAGAGATGTCCTGCGGACAGTGCAGGCCGTTTTCCTGCAGGCCAAACAGCGCGCCAGCGGCCATGATATCGTTGTAGGTGATAATGGCTGTCAGTGGTAAGTCTTTTGCCAGTAAGTCATAAACCCCCAGTCGCCCGCCATTTTCGGTGGGTGGGCAGGCGGCAATATAACGTTCATCAACAGGAATGTCCGCTTCTGCCATGGCTTTGTGGTGACCTTTAAGACGATCTTGCGCGTCATCGATAAATTGGTCTGAACATAAATAGCCAATCTGTTGATGACCTTTATTCAGAAGATGTCGGGTAGCAATGTAGCCTCCCTGAACATTGTCCAGAGCGATGCAGCGCTCAGCAATGGGCTCAATGTAACGATTAATCAGCACTAAACCGGGGATTTGGCTGGCAAAGTCTATCAGTGTTTCATCGGACAACCATTTGCTGTGTACAATGGCCGACTCGCAGTGACCGATCAGTCGCTCAATAGCCTGATGCTCGGTTGGTTCGCTGTAGTGGCCATTGTGGATCAACAGCTGTTTGTTGTGGTTTCTGGCAACCTGATCAATGCCTTTCAACATCTGGCCAAAGAAGGGTTCTGAAACATCAGACACCACCGCACCGATAGTGGTTGCCGACTGTCGTCCAATCACCGGACGATAACCCAGCTTCCGAATGGTTTGCCAGACCCGTTGCACCACTTCGTTACTGGTGTTGGGGGAGCGATTGACTACCCGTGAAACGGTTGCCGTAGAAACATTAGCTTCCCTGGCAACATCTTTTATTGAAACCATAAATAATTCATGTGTTTATGACCTTGGCTGGCGATATCGTAGCGGCAGAGGCCGGGGGGGGGAAGTGGAAATTAAGGTCACGTATATTCGGGTTCGGTTATGGGCGGGACAAGCGCAGTTTCCGGGCGTTATTGCCAGTCAGATCGAGAGTGTCTCGTTCCATGCGTAGGATAATTACCGTTTTATGCAGTCGGGTACTTATTGCCAGCATCGTATATCCGCCTGATAATCCACGCCGCTTATGGTGATCAAGCCATACTGCCATAATCAGAGACTGACGATGAGTGTGTAATGGTTGGTTTGCATCGCTCAGGGCTCTGCGTTATTGACGTTCAGTTTTTTGACAATGAGTGGGCAACTGGAATGAGCCAAGCTGGCGAATATATCGATTCCTATTATCAGGTCACCGGGCATTCACTGGAACTTCAGCCGGTGCTGAGTGGAGACATCACTGCGGATGTGTGCATCATCGGTGGAGGCATGACCGGATTTAATGCGGCCATTGAACTGCGCAAGCGGGGCTTTGATGTGGTGCTGCTGGAATCTGGTCGTATTTCCTGGGCCGCTTCCGGGCGCAATGGCGGACAGTGTCTGGCGGGCTACTGTCTGGGGCTGCGTGAGGTGGATGAAACCTTTGGTCCGCAGTGGGGAAAGCAGTTGTGGGATCTCTCCTGTGAGTCGCTGGATATCGTTCGTGATCGTATCCGTGAGTTCAATATCGACTGTGATTTCCAGCAGAACTATATCGAATTGGCCATCAAGCCAAGTCAGGTAAAAGAGCTGAAGTCCTGGCTGGAGCTGAAGCAGACCCGTTATAACTACCCCAGCGTTACCTGGTGGGATCGGGACAAAATCAGGAAAGTGACCTCAACCGAGAAGTACCTCGGTGGACTGTTCGATACCAACAGTGGCCACATGCACCCCCTCAACTACACCCTGGGCCTGGCCCGCGCAGCGATCGAGCTGGGCACTCGCGTATTCGAGCAGAGCAAGGCGATCAAACTGGTCAAAGGCAGTCCAAACCGGATACTGACGGAGCAGGGCAGTGTCAAGGCGAAGCAGGTTCTGCTGGCCTGTAACGCTTACATCGACGGTCTTAACCGGAAAGCGGAAAGCAAAGTATTGCCGGTGGCCTCGTATATTGCCGTTACCGAACCGTTGGGTAAACGACAGCCTATTAGCAACAAAATGGCCATGTCTGACTTAAACAACAGTCTTGACTATTTCCGTCCTACTGTTGATGGCCGAATTCTGTTTGGTGGCGTTAATCATCCGTTCAATGGCGAATACAGTGACTCCAAAGAGCGCCTGCGTCAGCGGATGCTGAAGGTCTTTCCACAGCTTGATGATGTGAAAATGGAGTATCACTGGGGTGGTTTGTTTGCGGTTACCCGGGAATATATGCCGCATATTGAGCATCTTGGAAATGATATTTACACGGCACATGGCTATACGGGGCATGGTGTAGCACTGACCAATATTGCCGGGCGTGTGGTTGCGGAAGCAATGGCGGGGATGTCTGAGCGATTTGATGTGTTTTCCCGCATTCGCCACAAGTGGATACCAACGCCAAAAGTCCTTCGTGTACCGGCATTGGCCATGGCCATCTGGAAAGCAGAGCTTGAAGATTCTCTGGGAGGCTGATGGATTTACGTCAGTCAGCGTTTTTTGGTTGGCTGATGTGAAATAATTTTGATGATGAAGTGAACAAAATGGATGTTCCTTTGTCTATTAGCGGGCGACACCATGTTTTCATGTTTTTGTTTTCATAAACAGGAGGTCTTCCGTGACTGCAATTATTAACTGGGGCTTTGGCTTCTTTCTAACGGACTATGCTGGCCTCTCCGGGTCCGTGTTCCGATCCATCATATCGATGCTGTGATATGTCAAGGGCAAGGAAGAGTACACTCTTTCTTGCCCTTGCCGCTTTTATTGACCGGATGTCAGTTTGGTAAACAGGCGGTTGACCTGACGGTTAATTCTGGAAGGCAGAACCTTAAAGACAAATAACCGTTTTTTTGCCTCAGCGGTTGGATAGATGCCAGGGTTCTCACGAATATCGTCGTCCACTAATGTTGTGGCGGATTTATTCGGGTTGGCATAAGCCACATAGTCAGTGATGTTGGCGATCACATCGGGACGCAGCAGGTAGTTCAGAAAGATATGGGCCTCTTCAGGGTTTCTGGCATCCTTGGGGATAGCTACGGCATCAAACCACAGGCCAGCACCCTCATCAGGGATCATATACTTTACGGTTACACCATTGTCCGCTTCATCAGCACGGTCTGCTGCCTGCAAAATATCCCCGGACCAGCCCATGGCGACACAGATATCACCATTGGCCAGGTCGGAAATTGAGCGGGAAGAGTGAAAGTAAGTGACGTAGGGACGAACTTTCATCAGCAGTGCTTCGGCTTTGGCGTAATCCGCTCTGTTGGTCGAGTTCGGGTCAAGTCCCAGATAACTCAGTGCCGCTGGAATCACATCGGTTGGTGCATTCAGGAACGCAACACCACACTGACTGAGCTTGCTGATATACTTTTCATCAAAGATCAGGCTCCAGCTGTTGATGGGAGCATCTTTCCCCAACTGCGCTTTCACCCGCTCCGGGTTATAACCGATGCCCGTGGTGCCCCACAGATAGGGAAACGAGTACCGGTTATCCGGGTCGTAGGTTTCCATCAAGATCATCAACTCAGCGTCCAGGTGCTTCCAGTTGGGCAGCTTTTCTTTATCCAGCGGCTGGTATACCCCGGCTTTGATCTGGTGAAGCAGAAAGTCTGCTGATGGTGCGACGATGTCATAGCCGGTTTTTCCTGAAAGCAATTTGGCTTCCAGGACTTCATTGCTGTCAAAGACATCGTAATGAACCTTGATACCAGTCTCTTTTTCAAAGTTGGCTATGGTGTCTTCGGCGATATAATCCGACCAGTTGTAGATATTAAGCGTTCTCTGTCCTTCATTGGCCGTTGTGGCAAATGCAGGCGCTATGGTGAGAGAAGCAGCGATTACAAGAGTGGATACAGATTTCCCCAGATGTCTGATCATGGTGAATCCTTACAGCAAGCCATGGGTGAGCCTCCTGGTACTCCGGTCAGTTGGAGCCAGTTACTCTTTGATGGCATTTTTTTAATAATCAGTAGTGACTCAACGGAGTCGCTACACCCCCAGTCATCAGGTTGATGAAAATGAAGCTGCGGAAGATAGCAACAAGGTTATGGGAAATCCATCGTTGCTGTATGAAATAGCGGTAAAAACCTATGACTGAGTGAACCTGCACAGGCTCCCGGAACATATCGCTGATGTGCATAGATTGCAACGGCTGCTCTGGAGGTGTTAGATTCTGCCACCCCATGGCTTATTTCTTTTGCACAGATGTCTACCCCGCTATTTCTTCTTGCTTCTGATCACCCTGCCATTCAGGCTTTGCTTGAAGGCCTTGCCGCACAGCTGAATACCGGCTTTAGTCACCGTCTTCAAGACGTTGATGAAGGCGCTCTGGTGGCTTTTGATGCATCCGGAGCGCTGGCGGTTCAGCGTGCGGGATCGAAAGAGAAGCCGATTGTCGTTGATTTTGTCGGTGGCAAGGCAGGGCATCGACGCAAGTTTGGTGGTGGCAAAGGGCAGGATATCGCCAAGGCCGTGGGTCTGAATAAAGGCGTCAAACCATCGGTGCTCGATGCAACCGGTGGATTGGGTCGGGATGCGTTTGTGCTGGGCAGCCTGGGGTGCAATGTCACCCTGATTGAACGGTCACCGGTGGTGGCAGCCCTTTTGGCAGATGGTTTGCGCCGGGCACTCGGCGATAGTGATGTTGCGCCCATTGCACAACAGATGTCGCTTTTGCCCGGTAATGCCATTGAGCTGATGCAGGCATCGGACAATAAGTACGATGTTGTTTATCTGGATCCGATGTTTCCTCATCGGGAAAAGTCGGCCTTGGTCAAAAAAGAGATGCGGCTGTTTCAGGATCTGCTGGGGGATGATCCGGATGCGGATCAGTTGCTGCAACCGGCACTGGATCTTGCACGGTATCGCGTTGTTGTGAAAAGGCCAAGGCTGGCACCGGATCTTAATGGCCAGGCTCCCACCTACCGGCTGGAAGGGAAAGCCTGCCGCTATGATATCTATGCCCTGAAGGCATTTTCCGGGTAATCAGATCTAATGATAACCGTGGTCATGGTGTGACCACGGTTATCGTGCGTTTTACCCGCTGTTCAGGGTGTGGATTTTTCCCCCGGACCGTTACTGACTCCGTATCGACTGGTCTGGTTGATACTGTGTCGTATTTCAGTGGTTAACAGGGTGTGCGCCTGATCAGCCACTTTCTGAATATCATCGCCAAACACCAGTTTATTGGTTTGCGTGATCTCCAATACACCGTGATAGCGCATCTGGGCAATAAAGCCACGGAACAGTGATTTATCAAAAAACTCCGGCGCATTAAGACCATGAATGATCGACAGGCGCTGTGCCAGCACCCCACTCTGATGTTCCAGGGCTTCTGCTTCAATATTGCCACTGCCATTGCGCAGGAGCAGGCTGATCACCATATAGAAGCGTTCCAGTGTCTGGACAATGGAGCGTGAGAAAACATTCAACATGATGTATTCGGCGGTGGCAGGGTCCGGCTGGAAATAACACGCTTCGCCATCATCATCCTGACCATGGGTAATCAGTCCTTCTGCAACCAGACAATCCAGCCATTTTTGCACCACGGCCAGCGCTTCGTGTTGCGTCCATTGCAGGAACAGTTCTGCCTGCAGGTAAGGGTAGAGAACCGCACTGATGCGCAGAATCTCTTTTCTGGTGATGCTGGCACAGTTCACAAAGAAACAGCTGATCAGGGACGGGATGGCAAAAATATGCAGCACATTGTTGCGATAATAGGTCATGGCAATGGCTGTTTTCTCATCCATGCTGATGATATCGCCCAGCGCATCGGTCTTTCTCTGGATCAGCTGCAGGTTTTCCACATAGTGAATCATGCTGCGGGCATCCAGATCGGTCATTGCTGTCCGGTCACTGTAGGGAACCATGGACAGTAGACGTGTATAGCCATCCAGCTGGCGAATCAGCTCCTCTTCACCCAGTGCATGCCTGGGTGAGGAAAGCAGGGCAATGGCGACCAGGTTGACCGGATTGATGACCGCTGCCGCATTGATTCTGCCAGCCAGCGTATCGCCCAGGTTTGAGGTGGTTTTTTCCAGCCATGCCGGTTTGTCATTGGCACCTGAGCTTTCTTTCCAGTTGGGTACCTGTGAATTCAGGAAGGAGCCCAGGTCCAGTGGTTCCCCAAAAGTGATCCACGCCTTGCCAAACTCATTTCTCAGGGCCGCCAGTGTGCGAACTATATCCAGAGGTGACTCACTTTTCTTGGCTTTACCCCGGAGTTCGCCCAGGTAGCTGGCCATTTCCAACAGTTTTTCATAACCGATATAGACCGGAACAAACGCCAGCGGCTTGCGATGGTCACGCAGGAAACTGCGGACGGTAATGGAGAGCATGCCGGTTTTTGGTGTCAGGGTGCGGCCGGTTCTTGAGCGGCCGCCTTCAATGAAATACTCGGTAGCAAAGCCTTTACTGGTCAGTGTGTACATGTATTCATGGAAGACCATGCTGTAAAGCGGGTTGCCACGGAACGTTCTGCGCATGAAAAAGGCACCGCCCTTGCGCAGAATGGTGCCAACCAACGGCATATTCAGGTTAATGCCCGCAGCAATATGGGGCGGTGGCAGACCTTCATAGTACAGAACGTACGACAGTAGCAGGTAATCGATATGGCTTCGATGGCAGGGCACATAAACAATCGTATGGCTATGTGCCAGCGCCTTCAGGGGCTCGACATGATTGATTTTTACGCCGCTGTATAGCTTGTTCCAGAACCAGGTCAGGATAATATCCAGGAAGCGGATCACGGGCATGGAGAAGTCAGAAGCGATTTCATTGGCATACTTCCGGGCTTTTGCTTCGGCTTCTACCAGAGTGATTTCCTGAGCCGCAGCTTCTGCTGCAATGGCTTTCTGAATCCTGGGCGTATGAATCAGGCTGTTGACCAGCATACGACGGTGGGAGAGATCCGGCCCCAGAACCGATGCTTTTTTCTGGCGGAAATGCACCCGGAGAATCCGGTTGACCTTGCGCACACTGCGGGCATGGTTGTTACTGTCACCCATGATTTCCTGCAGTGATAAGGCAGGGCTGAAAGACACCATGGTCTGTCGGCCGTGCAGCAGGGTTGCCAGAAACTTCCGGAAACGTCCGCCAAGGCTGAAGTTCCAGTCAAACAGCAGTTTAAAGGCGGACTGTTCTTTTTCCGGTGAGCGTCCCCAGATAATGGTAACGGGAACGAGCTGGACATCCTGATGCTTTGCTTCAACCTGCCTGACCAGCGCTTCCAGCAGTTCCGGGGGCTCTGGCCGTTCTCTCTGGAGAATCAGGCCTTCGTGCTGGCTAAGAAAAAAATGCGCTTTGCTCTGTGGCTGGTCAGCGACAATGGGGTTGTAAGGGCGGGGCAGACCTGCTTTTATGCACTCACCTTCCAGCACCATCAGGTCCGTCAGGGAGCGCTGGTGCATAACATAGACCACCGGTTTTCCGGTCTGCAGGTGCAAAGCTTCAGGGTTGTTGTTTTCAACCGTGGTACGCACCCACGTGGAGAGGAGTTTTCTCAGGCTATGAAAAACATAGCGATTCAGGGTAATGGGCTTCAGCATGGAACTGGCTCTTGGCCTGCATCCGTCAGTAAAGGAGATAAGAAACGTCAGAAGACTGGTACCGGTAAACCGGTACAGGCCTCATGGCTTGAGATTCAATGGTAGCTCTCAAGTCGCTGATGAGTTAATCGGGCATTCTAGCCTGATTACGTGGTGTTGCGCAAAAGTTACGGAGCTTCGGTGTCAGGAACCACTCTCCGTTTGATAGTATGGCTCAGTAGACGGTTATCCTGTTTTCTCCCCTGAAAAAGCAGCTAGGAGCCTGTCCGAGAATAGCGCCCGTAGCGAGGATAGCAGTAAATTGAGGATAAAAATTTCGTTTTGTGAGGTGAATAGCGGGGCTATTTGCCGAACAAAACGGAATTTTTAGACCAATTTGCTGCCACCGCAGTAGGGCAGCCTATTCTCGGACAGGCTCCCAGGCTGCTTTCCGGTTATGAAGCGTTAGGCCACTTGATCAGCTTTTCCTGGCCGTGTTCATCCAGTTGCCACCATTCATCCATATCAGCTCCTTCCTGCCAGGGGCCGGAGTTACAGCGAACCCGGCATTGACCATAGGCCTGAAGGCTTCTTGCGCATTGGGTGTCATCCTGCCAGGGGGTGCCCGTGGTTTTAAACCAGATGCTGGTCCAGGCTTTGCCAACAGCGTTTTCAACAATCATCACCGGAATGGTGTTGTCCAGGCGGGTGACTTCCATATCATGCACCACTTTGCCGCTGTTCACTGTCACAACGGTATCAAAGGTATCGTTCAGCCAGTCGGTAATAGCCTCCAGGGAGAGACCGCTGGCATACACTTCAATGTCGTCGACTTCGGTTGCGTCAGCTTTTGATGGATCAAGACTGCTCATTGGAGAAACGTCACTTTTCAGCTAGCAAATGCTTAAGTATACCCGTATAGATTTCCTGCAGGGTATCAAGATCTTCCGCGTTAACGCACTCATTCACTTTATGGATGGTGGCATTAACCGGGCCAAGCTCTACCACCTGGGCACCAGTAGGCGCGATGAAACGACCATCGGAGGTACCGCCGGAGGTTGATAGCTCCACCTCCATGCCGGTAACGTCCCGTATCGCTTGCTGAACGGCATTGACCAGGGCCCCAGGGTGGGTTAAAAACGGCTGACCGCTCAGGTACCAGTCAATATCGTACTCCAGCTGATGATGGTCCAGAATCGCGGTGACTCTTTCCTGAAGCTGCTCAGCCGTGACCTCTGAAGAAAACCGGAAGTTGAAATTCACCTGGCACTCGCCGGGAATGATATTGCTGGCACCGGTACCGGCCTGAATTTGCCAGATCTGGAGGCTGGTGGGCGGAAAGAATTCATTGCCTTCATCCCAGACTTCGCCGGTCAGATCGGCAATGGCCGGGGCTACTTGATGTACCGGGTTTCTGGCCAGGTGAGGATAGGCGACATGTCCTTGAATACCTTTGACCGTAAGGTGGCCATGGAGTGAGCCACGGCGGCCATTTTTCACCACATCTCCCACCTGGTTGGTGCTGGATGGCTCGCCAATCAGGCACCAGTCGATTTTCTCGTTTCGAGCCTCAAGGTGCTCAACCACTTTTACCGTACCGTTTTTGGCGGGGCCTTCTTCATCGCTGGTAATCAGAAAGGCAATGGACCCTTTATGGTCAGCGTGTTCTGCCAGAAAGTCTTCGCAGGCGGTGACCATGGCGGCAAGGCTGCCTTTCATGTCGGCGGCTCCACGGCCGTGCAGCATGCCGTCGATGATGTCTGGCTGAAACGGAGGGTTGTCCCACTTCCCTTTCGGGCCGGTGGGCACCACATCGGTATGTCCGGCAAAGGCGAGCACCGGGCTCTGGTCGCCTCTGCGCAGCCAGATATTATCGACCTCACCGAAGCGGAGTCGCTCAACCTTGAAGCCCAGTGGCTCAAGTCGGCTGATCATCAGTTCCTGGCAGCCCGCATCTTCAGGAGTGACGGAAGCGCGGCTGATCAGGTCCATGGCCAGTTGCAGGGTTTTGGAGGTCATAGTCAGGGAATCGGTCATTTATTGTTCTGGAAAGAAATCGGATAGTTGGCAGCAATTGCAATGCAGTCTAGCATTTTTCACCGGACTGCAACCATGTGAGAATTTCCCGGACGTAAGGCTGCTCTGTGTCGGACTGAAACGCCGAAAAGGTGTTTTCCAGGCGTTTGCGGGTGAAATCGGAAAAGTTCAACGTGCCTTCTTCGGTAAAATAGAGCAGGTTGTCTTCAATGGCCGATGCCAGCGCTTGACCGCAAAGATCAACCACTGCCTTCCTGAAGCTGGCATGGCCATCAAACCGGTCTTGCTGCTGGTATAGGTCAGCCAGAGTGGCCAGCGATATCATCGATAGCCAGGGCTGGATCATCGGGTTGACGGCATGGCCACGACACCAGTCGCTGATTTGCCATGGGCGGCCGGTGAAGGTATAGAGTCTGAGCCGGTGTTTCAGCCATTCGGTATCATTGACCGGGTAGTTGTCCCAGAGGAACGGTTTGCGTTGGAAGTGGTCCGTCATTTCCTGCAAGCCTGACTGGTCGTAGCCAAGGGAAATAACGTGGTCGCCTGTCCAGAAAATATCAAACTGTGGGTCCAGGCATTGGCCCAGATCAGACCAGTAGCCTTTGGGCATTGTGCCGTAGACTCTCTGCAATAACGGGTCTTTTGAGTAGTAGGTGCCTGCGACAATAAATTGGGTCGCGGTGCTTTCTGCGGCGATAAATTCGGCAATGTCAGCCTGGGTTTTTGCCAGGTCATCAATGTTGTTACTGAAATCATCAAAGAGAATGCAGAGAATCTGTGGATTCAGTTGATTGATGCTGGCGATTTTCTGTTTCAGCTGTTGGCGACTTTTCTGGTTCAGTTCCCGTACATTAAACGGCGTGAGTCCGATACCAAAACGCACATTGTTTTGTTTGAGCGACAAACCCAGTGTGTTCAGGTGGTGGAAATCCTGCTCTGGCCAGGGCTGATCCCATTGTTCGCGCAGATAAGGATCATTCTTTGGTGCGTAGATATAGAAATTGAAACCTTTCCTTGCACAGAAACTGGCATAGGCATTCCTGGACTCCCAGGACCACTGGTTTTCCTGATCATACAGCCCTTCTATTACGCCATAGTGGAATGCCATGAGCGGATATTTCCCTGTTTAAAGTGAGTCAGACTAAGACGTTTTCTGCTTGAATTCACAAAGGTCTTCAATAATGCAGCTACCACATTGTGGCTTTCTTGCTTTACACACATAACGGCCATGGAGGATCAGCCAGTGGTGGGCATCCATCAGAAACTCTTTGGGAACCAGCCTGACCAGCCGTTTTTCCACTTCCAGAACATCCTTGCCGGGGGCAATGCCTGTTCGGTTGGATACCCGGAAAATATGGGTGTCCACCGCCATGGTGGGCTGATGAAAGGCGGTATTTAAAACGACGTTAGCCGTTTTTCTTCCAACGCCGGGAAGTGCTTCAAGATCTTTCCGGTTATCGGGTACCACGCTATTGTGTTTATCCATCAGCATCTGACAGGTTTTGATAACGTTTTCTGCCTTGGCATTGAATAACCCGATGGTTTTGATGTACTCCTTCAGGCCATCAACACCCAGGGCAAGTATTGCCTCAGGGGTATTGGCAACCGGGTAAAGTTTATCGGTGGCTTTGTTGACCCCTACATCGGTGGCCTGGGCAGACAGTATCACCGCGACAAGCAGTTCAAAAGGTGTACTGTAGTTTAGCTCGGTCGTTGGGTTGGGGTTAGCGTCCCGAAACCGGGTAAAAATCTGTGTGCGCTTTTCCTTGTTCATCCTTTGACCAGTAAAAAGTATAAAAATCAGTTTGTGCTTATTTTAATGCAAAACAGGGCTGGAATGCCCTGTTTCTGATCATGAAAGGGTTAGATCCGGAATGTCATAACCAGACCGAAATAGTTCCGGTTTTCATCCTGATTCTCTACCTGATAAAAGGTTGGAGCAAATGTCAGACGGATATCAAAGTCTTCCATAACGGGCTGTTCACGGTCACCATTGATCCACTGGTCAATACTGTCGACCGGATCCAGGAAAAACAGTGCCGTGGAGCCCAGGCCGGCAGAGCCCCATACCAGGCCATCATTGTCGACAATCGAGCGCTTCTTCTGGTAAGCCCATTCGCCGTATAGCCAGCCACCAATGGGCGTTACGATAATATCCTGAATGGAAGGCACTTCAGCGATGGCTTCGATACCGTACTCCCAGTAGAAGGTGGACATCAGGAAGGAGTAGACAAAGGAGTTCCACTGGTTGTAACCAGACTCCCGTGCAACGATGTAGTAAACACCACCGAAGTAAGGGTGTGTTACGTAGTTAAGGAAAAAGTCATCTTCATCCATCACCGGGCCTGAACTGACATTATCCCACCACTTTTTGTGGAACTGTTTCATGTCAGACTTATCCCAGTTGGTAAAGGACTCCGGCATAACGGCCAGGGCTCCAATCACACCAACGCCCAGACCGAACATGAGTTTTGTCTGGGACCAGAGACGTGCCTGATTCTCCTGAGGATTGTCATCGAACAGGGTTATTGCCCATGGGGAGCGCTCTTCAGATAGGGTGAACTCAGCGTCTGGCTCCGCCACTGATGGGACAGCAGGAGCTGTGGCGTTGGCCTGGACAAAGCCGGAAAGCATGATCAGGCCAGATAAAAAAACTGGCAATATCTGGTTAAGCATCGTCTTTTATTCATGAGATGGCTGGGGGGTGGCGCAGAAACCACCCAAAAACGGGTTATCCATTCAGGTCATTACCCCTGTTCTGGACAAAAGAGGGGGATTCTATAGCGAATTCTGTCAATAATCGATTGAGGTTTATCATTATTTCCAGTTTTATCGGGCTGATAAATCAGGCTCTTATTTTGTCATGCCGGATTTCTGACTTTGTTCAGAGCAGTGGTTCAGGCAACCTGAACACGAATAAGGTTGCACATGCTACATTGAAATAAAAAAGCAGTATAGGGATGTATCGTGTTTAATAAGCAGTTATACCTGTCAGTGGTTACAGGTTTATTAATGATCGGTGGACTATTTCCTTCAACCAGGTTGCTGGCAGTATCCTCACCGGAATATGAGCCTGTTCCATTTACTCAATATTGGAATGTTATTGCCAACCAGCTTGCCGAAAGCCTCATCGCCAGAGGACGTCTTGGATCAGATTCCGTTTATGTTGATAAAAAACATGCCGCTTCAGGTGTTGCCCGATATCTGGAAAAACAGCTGTCAGTTTCATTGAAAAAATCCGGTGCAAACGTGAGGGCGCCAACCAATGCCTTCAACATGATTGAGCTTGATGTTGATGTTCGAACCCGGTCGAATGGCAGGGGGACCGTGTACTCTGAGGGAGGGGATATCGACCAGTTGTGGGAGATAAAGGAATTTGGTTCTGTCTATTCAGATCAGCTTGCTCATTTAAAAATGGAACCCCTGACAATGATTCGACCAAGAACCATAAACCCGATTTCAGATACCGATACAGAAGTTGTTATCACCGCCCGGGTTATGGATAGAGGCTCGATTCTGGTATCGCAAACCTATGCGTTCTATTTTTCTGCTGAACGGGCAAGTCGTGAATATCATCCTCTGTATAACGGATTAACCAGGGCAGAAGCCTTTTATGCTGATAGTGATGGCCTGTTAACAGAGCATCAGAATAGGCAGGGTGCCTTTATAAATCATCAGAAAAAACTGGATAATCAAATTCAGAAATTGATTGACAGCTATCATCTTGATGTGGATTTTTAGGAGCCTGTCGGACTTAAGACTGTCCTACTGTGGTTGCGATAAATTGGTCTAAAAATTCCTGCTTTTTCGTCAAATAGCCCCGCTATTCTCCTCAGAAGCAGAAATTTTTATCCTCAATTTCTCTCAATCCTCGCTACGGACGCTTAAGTCCGACAGGCTCCTAGGGACGTTCGCAGGTTGGCATAACATCAGCAAGCCACCCTGCGAAGAAAGCCTAAACCAACAGTTCCAGTGGCGGTAGCTCAGGCTTATAGAGCTGCCATTCACCGGCTTTCCTGGATTCAAACAGCTTCCATTCCGGGGCTTTAACCCAATTAGTTGTCACATGATATTCCGGATTTAACAACTGGATTGCCTTTCTGGTTGAGTCGATGGCAAGGAACAAATCTTTAGAGCTTGTCAGCGAACACTCGTCACCACAGGCACGGATGGTTATTGGAGAGTAGTCATTGTTGTACCCTCTATTGGCAACCACGCGTTCTGTGGCAATTTGCTGGGCACGTATATGGGGCTGGTTGCTGACCAGAACGATGTCTCCGGGAGTGGCTCCAGGCAGTAGTTCCAGGGCATTTAAGGCAGACACTATCGTTCCTTCGGTGTTTGCTCTGCCAGTGATGATATTTTTCTCATTGAGGTTGAGCGTGTATTTGCCATCTTCCTGGAGAGATTGCTGAAAGAATTGAACTTTTCCGGTATAAGTTACATAGATGGTTTGTTTGTTCAGAAAGCATGTCTGCTGACTTTTCTGGTCGCTTTTCTCCTCACTTATCTCCTCGCTTATCTCCTCACTTTTCTGATCGCTTTTCTGGTCAGCCATACGGAGCATGTCCATAAGAGCCATTTGGGCGTGAGTTTCTGTGGCAGTGGATCCCAGGGTAGTTTTAAACTCTTTAACCAGCTCACCCATGCGCTTATACAGACGATCATTGCTAGCAACATCCTGAAGCTCGTCGACGTCGCCCAAAGTCCTTGAAGAACCGTTACAGAGCAGCAGTCCGGGCAGTTTATTGTCGCTGTTTTGTGCAATAGCGAAATTAGGACGAAGGTGCATTCTAGGGATAGCCGCTCCCGGAAAAAGAAGAACTGATTGATCAGTAAACTCAAGGGGCTCTGAGTCAGCAGTCCTTAAGGGCTTAAGTGCTGACCGTAGCTCATTTTTGGCAGCGTCACTCAGGTTTTCAATGACTTCAGTTTGCTCTATGGCATTCCAGCGCTCCACTATTTTTCCCTGCTCTTCCCTGAGAATAGGGCTTTGGTGGAAATAGACGTCAAGTTGCCTGACAAGCTTAATCAGACTTTCGTACTTTTTTGGCTCCGGCAGTGCATCGAAATTGTCTGGCATTCGTAGCGAGGCGTCTGGTTCCTTTTTTCCAAAGACTTTGTTCATAACTTTAACCAGATTTACTGTATCGAGGATAAAGCGCTGGTTGTCCAGGATGCATTTCTGGAGTTGTGTCAGTTCAACAGGCTGAGTTGATCTGCTCACCTCCACGTCTTTAACCGCTTTTTCATTGCCTGTTGGTGTTGATTGCAAGGGCGGGGGAGTCGATTGAACAGATAACATTACAGAATTTCCTCTGGTTTAATGGGGGCCTGTCTGGCAAATCAAAAAAGGTTTACCAATTCTGATTCAATAGACAGGAAATCAGAGAATAAGTTCCTGTGTCGGCGTTAAGTAGCTAACCATATGAAATCATATATTTCTGACTCCTTGTTCAGGCACTCTGCTTCGTTACAACTCCGGTCACATAGCTACGGCTATGCTCCCTCCGTTGTGCCTCGCATAGCACCTGCCCAAGTAGCCAGAAATATATGATTTCATATGGCCAGCTACTTAAGAATATTCAAACATTACCGGTAACCCTGACCCGTTTGCTTACTTTTGCAGTTACTGGTTGCAGGCTTTTCCTTCTTTCTTCCAGGCGACGATCAATAATATTTTTAATGGCAATCAAAAAGCCCATAAAGACAAAGGCACCCGGGGGAAGAATGGCAAACAGGAACTGTTTATAGTTGGCAATCACCGTAATGGTCCAGTCAGCGGCAATGGAGCCCAGCAGCAGGTCCATGCCGGAGAACAGCGTGCCCTGGCCAATCAGCTCCCGCAGTGCCCCCAGCAATACCAGAATCACAGCAAAGCCCGTACCCATCATCAAGCCATCAAAAGCGGCAGGCAGCACCGGGTTTCGGGAGGCAAAGGCATCGGCCCGGCCCAGGATGATGCAGTTGGTGACAATCAACGGAATAAAAATACCCAGTATCCGATAGAGTTCGTAGGTATAAGCCTGCATCAGCAGTTCGATACAGGTGGTGAAAGAAGCAATAATCATCACAAATACGGGCAGGCGAATGGCATCGGTTACCTGGTGTCGTATCAGGGAGACGGCAACGTTGGAGCCCATCACCACCAGCATGGTGGCTATGCCCAGACCAAGCGCATTGACGACACTGCTGGAAACCCCCAGCAGAGGGCACAGGCCCAACAGCTGGACCAGTGCCGGATTGTTTTTCCAGAGACCGTCCAGGGCAATCTTTGCGGCCTGGCTGCCAGCAGTGCTCTTGTTCGCCACAGTGTCATTTGTCATATTGAATCTCCTCGCGGACACCGGCGAGTGGGTCCAGCAATCGCTTGCGGTTTGCCTCAAAGTATTGCAGTGCGCGGTACACCGCGGCAACAACCGCTCTTGGCGTTATTGTGGCACCGGTAAACTGGTCAAACTCACCACCGTCTTTTTTCACTCCCCAGCCTTCGCTAAAGGGGTTGCCCAGGGATTTGCCGGCAAACCCGAGAATCCAATCGGTGACATTGCTGTTGATCTTGTCGCCAAGCCCGGGTGTCTCTTTGTGGGTGATGGCCCTGACGCCTGACAGCGTACCATTGCGGTTGATGCCCACCAAAAGCTCAATTCGCCCGCTATACCCGTCAGGTGCGGTGACCGGCAGAATAACGGCAGAGACCGCCCCATCACTCAGGGCAATATAGGCGTCACGTTGATCCTGGCTGGAAAGCAGGGGGGATGGTTCCAGAATAATTTTCGAATCTACCAGCACATTGTCGTGAGTGTCGGCCGGTAAAATCTCCATCAATGCTTTGGCTTCATAGGCTCGAACCTGTGTCTCTATTTGTTCCTGAGTCATGATCCAGGTCACGGAAATCAGGCCTACGGTAAATACGGCAAACAGGCCAAGGCCCAGGCTATTGCGAAAAATGCTTTGCAGCAGACCGTTCCCGCCGGGAGTCTTGCTGTCGGTGGTGTCTTTTAATGGAATCTGGCCGTCACTCATGATTCAGTCCTTCTTTGGCAGGCCTTTATTGGCCTTGTGGTGGCCATAAGTGCGTGGCTGAGTGTAATAGTCGATGGTGGGGGCCGCCATATTCATCAGCAGCGTGGCAAAGGCGACACCATCCGGGTATCCACCCCAGGCACGGATGACGTAGACCATAACGCCAACACCCGCACCAAAAATCAGACGTCCACGGTTGCTGGTTGCACCACTGACCGGATCCGTAATGATAAAAAAAGCACCCAGCATGGTGGCACCACTGAACAGGTGAAACAGCGGGGAACCATGACTGTCTGACCCGTTACCACTCCAGAACAGGGTCGCCATAATGGCAATGGCGGCGAGCATCCCCACAGGGCCGTGCCAGGTAAATACTTTGCGCCAGATCAGAAAGACGCCGCTGGCCAGATAAGCCAGGTTAACCCACATCCAGCCACGACCAGCCATGCCATCAAATACCGGGTTGGCTTCCCAAAGTTCATTGATGGTCTGGCTTTTGTTTTCGCGCAACACATCCAGTGGGGTGGCCATACTGATGGCATCAACACTCTGGCCCAGGGGGAAAATAGTGAACAGGGCATCGGTCAGGCTGTTGTTATGACCTTCCAGCCCCAGTGGTGGCAGCCAGGTGGTCATTTCCTGGGGAAACGAAATCAGTACCACAACATAGCCCAGCATGGCCGGGTTAAAGGGGTTCTGACCCAGGCCACCATAGAGATGTTTGCCAATGACCATACCGAAGGACACAGCGACCAGTGATAGCCACCAGGGGGCAAAGGGCGGCAATGCCAGCCCCAGCAGTACACCGGTCAACAGGGCGCTGCAATCACTCAGGTAGAAGCTCACGGACCGTTGGCGCATTGATACCACGGCCGCTTCGCAGCCCATCGCAACCAGGGAACACCAGATAACATTGATCAGTGTGCCCCAGCCAAAAAAGACCGTTTGTGCCATCAGACCGGGGATGGTAGCCATGATCACCAGACTCATGACCCGCTGAGTGCTGTTTTGTCCCAGCGCATGGGGTGAGGTCTCTCTTCCCCGCTGGCTGATGGACGATCTGCTATTAATCAAGGCCATTCAACGATTCCGCTCTGTTGTGTCTTTATCATGCTTCCCGGGCTTCCTCCCACGCAGAGCGTGGGAACAAGGTGGCTGTAGCTGTAAGTCACGAGAGACTCTCCAGAGCCTGTTTCAGCTCAGCCGCCTTTTGTTCCGCTGCCACCAGCTGGTGTTTCAGCGTATCCTGCTCATCTTCACCGGCACTGGCGATCGCTCGCTGAAGTTTTTTCACCGCAGCGTTGGCCATGGCCGACTCGATTTTCAGCTTTTTTGCTTCATCAGTTAACGGCGCTTTGGCCTTTGTTGCTGTTGGTTTGGCATCCGCAGAAGGGGTTATTGCCGTTTCTGTCGGAGGCTCTGAAGCTTCAGCTTCGAGGCGCTTGATGTTGGCCTGGCACGCTTCGACGGCCTGCTTGAACGACTCGGTGTTCTCGTTGTTGCTCTCAACCGCGGCTGCCAGTGCGCGCTCTGCTTTTTTCAAGGCCGCTTTGGCCATGGCCAGTTCAACCTTGCGTTTCTTCTCATTGTCTGAGAGTGCCGGTTTGGCTGCTTTAGCGGGCTTCTCTGGACTGTCTTTGCTGGCAGAATCCTGACTGTTTTCATCAAACGCCTGCTGAAGTTTACTCACCTGCTCATTCAGCATCGCCAGATTAGACTTCAGTTGTTCAATATCTCCCCTGTCGCCTTTAAGCTCAGCAGAAGCTTCTGCGGTAGCCAGCGCTCTCTCTGTCTTTTTGGCCTGAGCTTTGGCCATGGACAGCTGAACTTTCAGCTCTTTCTGTTTGGCAGAGAGCGGTCTGTCAGGCGCTTGCCTGGCTGACGTGGGCTCGGAGTTCCCGGTAGCCGCCGCTGCTTTTCGTGCCTTGGCCCGGGCGATAGCGGCCTGGATCGGGTCTTCTTCGGCTTTGGCGTCACTTCCGGTTTGTTCCGCTGTTTTGGCCGCCTTCAGTTTTGCTGCCCGTTCGGCATTGGCTTTTCGTTTGGCCTCTTTCTCGGCTTTTTCCTGCTCCAGTCTGGCCAGGCGATCTTCATAGCGCTGTTTCGAGCGCTCCGACTTGGTGTGTTTGGCTTCCTGGGTGCGAATAGCGCCTTTGGATGCCCGGTAATACTGAACCAGCGGAATAGACGACGGGCAGACAAAGGAGCAGGCACCGCACTCGATACAGTCAAAGAGATTGTGGTGCATAAGCTGCTCATGGTTCTCAGCCCTGGCGTGCCAGTAAAGCTGCTGGGGCAGCAATGACGACGGACACGCTTCGGCACAGTGCCCGCAACGGATACAGGCCTGGGCATCCGGTGCTGCCGGAAATTCATCCTCCGTCGCGGCAATCAGGCAGTTTGAGGTTTTGATTACCGGGATATCCATGCGATCAACAGTGAAGCCCATCATGGGGCCGCCAAACACCAGCGTTGATAATTCGGACGTTTTGAGCGCCGCATATTGCAGCAGGTCCTGAGCCAGTGTACCGATCAATACGTCGACATTTTGTGGCGCTGCCAGGGCATCCCCGGTGAGGGTAGTGATGCGTGAGATCAGCGGCTTGCCGTCCACAATGGCGTCTTTGACGGCAACGGCTGTTCCCACGTTCTGAACCACCATGCCCAGATCCGCAGGCAGTTTTCCGGAAGGCACCTCCTGACCGGTAAGAATCTGGATCAGCTGTTTTTCACCACCGGAAGGGTAGATGGTGGGGAAAACGACAATGTCTATATTTTTGCCGGTCGCCGCCCTGCGCATCGCGGCGATGGCTTCCGGCTTGTTGTCTTCAATACCGATCAGGCACTCCCGGGCACCGAGCATGTATTGGAGGATTTCTGCGCCCTGAATCACCGCATCGGCCTTTTCCCGCATCAGCATATCGTCGGCGGTAATATAGGGCTCACACTCCGTACCATTGATAATCAGGGTATTGATTGCTGTGCCGGGTGCCAGTTTGATGGCTGTAGGGAAGCCAGCGCCACCCATACCGCTGATGCCGGCATCACGCACTTTTTCTACCAGTTCAGCAGACGACAGTTGACGATAATCCACTACGGGTGCCAGTTGACACCATTGCTCCTGACCATCGGTTTCGAGAATGATGCACAGGTCATAAAAGCCGGAGGCATGGGGAATCGGACGGTTCTCAATGGCGGTAACAGTGCCCGAAGTGGGCGCATGCAACGCGGCACTGACAAAGCCGGACGCTTTGGCAATCATCTGGCCTTTGAGTACTTTGTCTCCCACGCGGATCAGCGGATCAGCAGGCAAACCGGCGTGTTGCGACAATGGCAGCACCAGTGTTTCAGGCAGAGGCGCAGCACTGACAGGGCGGCTGGTGGACTGATGCTTGTTTTCTTCCGGGTGAACCCCACCGGTCAGTGGCCAGATTTTGCGTTCAGAACTGGCTATCACCTGGCTCCCGGCCACAGGGCTCTGTATGTCCTGGTGTGGACTTTTGACAATTGCATTCATACGGTCTGCCCCCTGAGGTCAGTGGCAATCAAGCCAGCCTTGCCATGATTCGGCTGGGGCAGCGCCCAGCTCCAGGTCCTGACTGTGATATCCACAGGACGCATTTCGATACAGTCAACAGGGCAGGGCTCAACACAGAGATCGCAGCCGGTACACTCATCGGAAATCACCGTATGCATCTGTTTGGCGGCACCCAGGATGGCATCCACCGGGCAGGCCTGAATGCACTTGGTACAACCGATGCACTCCGCTTCCCGGATAAAGGCAACTTTGGTGACCGACTCCTGCCCATGTTCCGCATCCAGCGGCTCAGGCTCCACATCCAGCAGGTCCGCCAGTGTGTTGATGGTTGCCTGACCACCGGGCGGGCACTTATTGATGGCATCACCATTGGCAATGGCTTCTGCATAAGGGCGACACCCCGGATAACCGCACTGGCCACATTGGGTCTGGGGCAGAATTTCATTAATCTGGTCAACAATCGGGTTGCCTTCCACCTTAAAGCGGATAGCAGCAAAACCGAGAATCGCCCCGAAAATCAGGGCAAGAGCCAGCAGGGCTCCAATGGCGTAAAGAACAATGTCCATGGACTAACGCAACCGCTCCTTCAGCTTTTTATCACGTCTGGCATTTCTCATCATGGTTTGAAATCCTGCACTCACAGTTTGATCAGTCCGGTAAAACCCATAAAGGCCAACGACATCAGACCGGCGCTGATCATACCAATGGCTGCCCCTCTGAATGGCGTTGGTACATCCGCTGCGGCGATGCGCTCACGCATGGCGGAAAACAGCACCAGTACCAGGGAAAAACCGGCCGCCGCACCAAAGCCGTAGGTGGCTGAATCTACCAGGGAGCTGTCCATTCGGTTGGTGTTCAGCAGGGCAACCCCGAGTACCGCACAGTTTGTGGTGATCAGTGGCAGGAAAACGCCCAGCACCTTATGCAGCAGCGGGCTGGTTTTGCGCACCACCATCTCGGTGAATTGCACCACCACGGCAATCACCAGAATGAATGAGATGGTTTTCAGAAACTCCAGATTCAGTGGCAATAGGATGTACTTATACGTTAGATAGCTGCAGATAGAGGCCAGTGTCAGCACAAAGGTGGTGGCCATCGACATACCCATGGCCGATTCCAGCTTGTTGGACACGCCCATAAAAGGACACAACCCAAGGAATTGGACCAGTACAAAGTTGTTAACCAGTATGGCGCTGACCAGAATCAGTATCAGTTCGCTCATTGGGGTTTCCTGCCGCAATGCCAGGCTCTTAGAGCCGGTCGATCAAAAATGCTATTGAATGCCTGATGGAGGGCGTCAAGTATATATTTCTGGGAAAAGCAGATAAATCATGTTTAAAGATGCAAATCGAATAACGATAGGCCGGTAACTGGTTTGGGTGCTTTTTCCGGAAGACTCATTGAGTCTTAATTGAACAGCCTCCTGGCTCAGGAGGCGGGGATTATAACGCCACAACAGGGAGGATGCATGTAGTGATGCCTCTAATTGGGCTGAAGAAAACCGAATAACAGTCAACGAATGCTGTTTTCTCATCAATAAGCCTTTTCAGATCAGCTATCATAGTTATCTGCATGTAAATACATCCGCACCCGGTTCACCACAAGCCGGTGGACTGAAATCCCTACATATACTCCAGCAGGAGTCCTGCCATGAATAAACCATTGGTTGTTATTACCGGAGCCAGCTCTGGTATTGGTGAAGCCGTTGCCAGGGCCATGAGTCAGCTTGGACATCCATTGTTATTACTGGCCAGAAGGGTCGAGCGCCTGGAGGCCCTGGATCTGACTGACGCACTTTGCCGACGAGTGGATGTGACGGATCGTGATGCCCTGAAACTGGTTATCGAAGAGGCCGAGTCCCGCTATGGACCTACAGACTGTCTTATCAACAATGCCGGGCTAATGCAGCTGGGGCGTGTCGATGAACAGGATCCTGCCGAGTGGGACAACATGGTTGATGTGAATATCAAAGGTGTTTTGAATGGCATCCATGCTGTTGCCCATCAGATGAAAGCCAGAAAAGGGGGAACCATCTTCAATATCAGCTCAGTGGCTGGTATCAAAAGTTTTCCAAATCATATGGCCTATTGTGGCACCAAGTTTGCCGTGCATGGTTTGTCTGAAACCCTGAGAGAAGAGCTGGCTGACGACAGTGTACGGGTGGTAACCATCGCACCGGGAGCGGTAGAAACTGAGCTGCTGAGCCATACCACATCCAGTGACATCAAGGAGGGCTATGAGCAGTGGAAGCACGGCATGGGCGGCGTTATTACGGCAGAGGATATTGCCCGTTGTATTACCTTTGTGTATCAGCAGCCGCAAAATGTCTGTATCCGTGAACTGGTAGTGACGGCTACCCGACAAACGGCGTAGAGAATTTCCGCTTTGACAGGCACCTGATTCCGACGACCCCGGGGTTGTCGCGAACATGTTGCAAATGGTCTCGATGAAAGTCGGCTTGCATGTGAATTCATAGTGCATGCAAGCCAACTCGAGTCCTCAAATGAAACTACGTAGTTAACCAAATGAAATCATATTTTCTGACTTAGTGGGCAGGTAATTGAAACTGTCCATTGTTGTACTGTTCTTGAAGTCTACGGGCGATCTTTGCATCTTCACCCTCTTGTTCAGCCTTGGTTCTTATTTGCCTTTGCTGATTTACTTGTTCAAAGAGTGCAATGCGCTCATTTTTCAACTGAACAATTAGCTTTTGCACTTCTTTTAATTCTTTTAATTCTTTTAATTGATCCAGGTATTCATTGTATTCCTGCTCGTATCTTCTACAGGATTCAGCTATGGCCGGCTTGTTATGGTTCCGGGGATCAAGCAGGCTTAGAATACAGGAAGCGTGCAAAGTGCTATTTCCAGAGAGGTTTTCAGTATAATGCCAATGAATAAAGGCTTGTTCGACCTTGCGCATTTGTTCTGGAAGATCTTTAAGGTTTTTATTGTAAATCTGTTCAAGTTGTTGGTAAGGCCAGCTCAGTCTGAATTTTACAAGCGTATTGTAAGGATTCTCTTTTACAGGAGTGTGTTGATCGCAGTGCTGTTTTAATTGTTTTTCCACATCAAATGACTCTTTAATCGTTTTGATAAATGATTGACCCATTTCCCACTTCACGATCGCGCAGTCTGGCGACAGGCGAGTATGTTCAATCCATGGGATATCATCAGGTTTCCAGTTGCCAACATGCATATCACATTTATCACAATAAACTGAGTCACTATATTCACTGCAGGAAAATCCCGCTTCAGCCAATTCCCTCGGAGTATGATAGGGGAAGTTCTTCTCAAAGCCCTTGAATGTGGCTGCTTTGGCCATCAGCATATCATTTCGTTGAGAAGGGCTTGGGGGGGGCTCGTGGGGAAGCCGGGTATAAACATGCCCGGAAGGTGCATGATGTGATTTACGGGTATGCAGATCCCTTGGCTCGAACGGCGTGTGGGGAGGCGCGTGAGTTACTAGTAATCCTGGAACCGGTGCAAAACGAAGACCAGTAAATGAGTTGCCCGTCAGGGGGTTACGAAAGTGAACCGGTGTATGTCTCTCTTCCCCGGGCTCTCTAGGTAGAAGAAGAAGGTATCCACGCTGTGGGGCTCGAAAAACATTCGGGTTAAGCCAATGACATTCCATATTTAGATCCGTCCAGAGGTATATTTGTTTATAGCTCTCTGACCAGTTTCTTACAGGAAAGTTCCCTCAGCTCATTCAATTGCTCCCGGCTTAGGGGGGCACCGGCGCAGCCCTGCGTTGATCAAAAAGGTGTTGAATGGTCAGAACGGGATGTTTAAGTAGCAGGCGAGGGCCAGCCCATGTCATCACTTCACGAATTTGTCGGCGTTGTTCTGGTTTATAGCAGTGGATTTGGCAGTTAGCGCAGGTGGGTTTTTCGACGCCATAAATACAGCGTTCAAGCCGTCGCTTGCTGAAAGCCAGCAGAGACAGGCATTCATTGCACAGGGTGGGGTGCTGGTGGTGGTGGTGGCAGTAAAGCTCAATCATGCGGGTAACGGTAAAATATTCACGGGCCAGCCTGGGGTGATCTTTCAGGCGGCCTTTGAGAGCGAGGGGCATAAACAACGTAACCTTCTCTGTTTCGAGGAAGCCATCCTCCCATAATCCGCCTTGATTGCCAAATCAGGCCATTCGAAAATGGCACTGACGAAGTCTGATAGCCATTGAGAACCAGCCTATTCGTGTCGTTTATACCAGTTGACCAGTGACAAAACTGAACTTTTCTCAAGAAGTTATTTCTACTACTCAAGTACTGAACAAATTTGCTCAGCCCATTAAAATAATCACTTGAGTCAGTAATTATGCAAACCACTATCAGCAGCTGCCACAGTACCCCTTCTACACCAGAGCCTCAGGCTGCTGGTCAGTCATTACCAGAGAACATTACTGTTAACCCCAGTGCTGTAAAGGAGACTGTTTCACGATATATCATCGAACATCAAAAAATACCCTTGTCCTTGAGAACTGTATTAAAACTGACAAACGAAGCCTGCCTCTCGCTGCTCAAAAAAATTCCTTCAGGTGGAACAGAGTCAGAAAAAAAAGAAGCAATTCATCGTATGGTTGAAGAAATGATCTATCACGACCTGCCCAGTGTTAAGCTTCAGGAAATTGATGATTTATTCAAGCGCCTCCCCCTGGTAGCAAAGAAGCTTGAGTATAAAGATATCCATACCAGTGAGTTTATCCATCGACGGGAAGTATCGGAGGCAAGCAATGAATCACTAACCTGTGTTAAATTGGGGTACCTGAGTTTTAATGTTTATGACGAAATTGACAGCATAAAATCCCGTATAAAGGTGATCAACAAGGTGACTCAATGGGTGTGCGACTATCTGCAAAAACTGCCGGACAGTCGGGTAACTTTTATATCCATGGGGGCTGGAGCATTGTTGATGGAGCAGCTGATTCACCAGCAAATCACCAAGAGCGGGGTATCAGATAAAAAAATTGCCTGGCGCTGTATAGATATTGATTATGTCGAGGATTCCTCTCGTTCCCCGGGGTCTTCACCGACCCTTAAAAATGTCAGAAAGCAGTTTATAGAGGGAAAAAATGTCCGGTTTTTTACTACAGCAACCACCTACCTGAACAAAAAGTTAAATGGTCAGCAACTCCGGACCACAGATAAAGAAAATAGTGCGATTGTCATTTTAGAATTTAACCCGCCCACACCCACGCATGGCAACAGTCAAGAGACAGCACCTTGTAATACTGGTGGATATATAGTGTCAGGCGCACCCTGTGAGATTGCCAGGGCAAATTCTGTTTTCTTATTAATTGGAGCAGAAGATCAACATTCAGATCTTGAAAAGTTCGTTGGTGAACTTGATTCTTCAATATCATGGATGAGTTCATCAATGCAGTTTATTAAAGTTTCAATAAATGTCTCAGGTGAGCCGGAGGTTTACCTTTCAGAATTCTATAAAAAGAATTGTGAAGCACTCGGCCTGAAGTTCAAAAGCATTGTGTTATCTCATTTGAATCAACAAAAGGCTATCGGTTCCCCTATCATCAGGGCTGAAAAGGCACTCAATGAACTAAAAGAATTCATTCTCCAGGCTGGCTGGTCTGCACAGGTGTTTGCATATTCAGAATACAGTGACAGCATTGATCAACTCACCAGGCACTTTTACAGCGGGCAACAAGCCAGTATTGATCGGTCTCCCGGGGCGTTGTTCAAATTGCAAAACAAACAGATAACCATCACCGATAGTGCAGATTTTGCAGCTTTGAGCATCAGTCAAGGTGCCGTATAGAAGAGAACCGGGGCTTCTCTCCATTAAAGACAAAGTCAGCTCAACTCTTATCAGGGCTTGTTGACGCGTTGCGAGTAAGCAACGAAACGTCAACAGGGCCCTTTTGAGCGTTTTCACTTTAGTGTTATGTGCTGTTATGCTCCCGCCCACCGTTATAAAAAAATTGTCGGTTTGTACAATCTCTGTGCAATTAAATGGGAAGCAAAAGATGTCTGAGACGGTTAGCCGTGAATTGCTTGAAAAGGCCAAATTAAATCAGGAAACCTCATTAATAGCCTGGTCCGAACTGCTGCGTTACTTTGCCCAGGGGGTTGTGCTGCTGGTAGATGATTCGCTGGACCTGATTGATGTTGGCTATCAGATCTCGGTAGACAATAAATCAGCGGTAGAAGCCTGGGTTGAACAGGGTGTCCTGGGGGCAGTCAGCGATGAGCAGGCCCGGTCCTGGGTTACCGATAATCGTGATCTGTGGGCGGTTGTGGTTCGCCCCTGGGTACTGGTGCAGGAAAGAGAGCAGGAAAGACGTTAGGGGCTGTTTCGGAATAAGGGATAATGAACCTTTCACTATTTTCAAATGTCTGAGCAGGGAGGATAACTGAAGCAGAGATTGGAGACACCATGAATATTGGCAATTTAGCAACTGGTTTGGCGGGGCTTGGCCTGACAGCTGCCGTAAATCTCAATTATGGTCTGGCTAACTGTTCACCCCTGGTTCAGTGGCAAGGTCATTGTGTCATGTGTCTTTCCGCTACCATGGGAACCAGTTTAAGTCTGCTGCAATGCCTTCAGGAAGGCAGAAACCTGTCGGCCAGAACAGTGGCTACACTGGCAACCAACGCTTGTGTTCTTACTTACAGTTGCCTGAAATCCCTGGTTGATCTCAAAAATAGCTGTCTTGAGGATATCATTATTTCTCGAAACCTGATCTCTCTGCGTTGTCCACCCTCTTTTGAAATGTCTTTAGCGATAAACTGGGGGGAGGAGAAATAACAAGAGTCATCTGTTGCCATTGATTGAACTTACATTGCCGACTGATGGTCTGTAATAACAGATTTCTTGGAAAGGGGAATACTAAAATGCATGCTTCTCTTGATCCGCCATCAGGCCTGCGCTATTCGCAGCTGGTTGGTAAAAAAGATGCAGCTTCCCAAACCGAAGGTTGTTGCCAGGTGACAATGCCCAGCGGCAGGGCTGTCAGCTGCGCACAACCCAGCCCGCCGGACTGCCCGGATACGGATAACAGTATTACTACGGCAGACAAATCCTTGTCTGATTACGGTGTAAAGTTTGCCAGAGAGGTCTTACAGATTGGTCAGCAGGGCAGCAATAAGTTGATACGCAGTGTCGCCGGTTTCACCTCTCAGCATGTGATTAAATCGGGGCAATTCCCTGTCGTATTTCCAGACATAAAACAGATCTTGATGTTTTTGGCGGCAATGCCTGCTCTGGCGGGTGCCCACCCGATGAGTACCAGGCCGGCATGCCCTGATGGTGTGCCTGGCAGCAGCATGACCTCCGATAACAGTAATGGGGTAAACGAGTCAGCTACCTCATACACCCCAGCCTCCATCTACCCAACGACAAACCTGACCACGACTTCTGAACCCACCTCTTTTTACGAGAGCGAAAGGTTTGTTGGTTTGTGTGTCATCGGTGGAATTGCCGCTCTTGTGGGCTTGTGTTGCGCTTATGCATACTGTTCTCACGTCCATATCGAGTATCAGCGATTCAAGTACCAAAACCCTAATGCATCACGCCGTGAACTCATTAAAGCAGCTTTCAATAACCCAAATGATCTCGAAAGAACCCGGTATAACTGGCGGGCAAGGTATCAACTGCCAGTTCGCCCTGCTCAAAGCCCCCCTGCGTCGGTGCCAGTTCCCCATACTCAAAGAGCCCCGGTGCCGACAGCGCCAACCACTTGTGAGCAGGGAACACAAACAACTTGCGAGCAGGGAACACAAACGTATCCAGTGATTAATGACTCACCACTACAAGAGCAACAACCACCAACCTATGATGAAGCAACACGTACTTAGCCTGAAAATCCTCAGGCATCAGGTACATGACCATTTGCTTTTCAGGTAACCCTCAAGCCTTTCGATTCATCCTCCTGCGTCTGATTTTCGGAGCATTCTTATCCATGTCCACTGTAATGATGCCAATCACATCAATCTTCTTGATTGAACTTGATTGCCGATTGATGGTCAAAATCAGCAGATTGTTTCGAAAGGAATTTCAAAAATGCACGCTATCCCTGAATCGTCATCCAGCTCGCCTCATGCGCAAATGGTTGCTATCAAAAAGGACGCAGCTTCCCAAATCGAATGTTCTCCTCAGGTGTCAATGACTAATGGCAGGGTTGTCAACTGCGCACACCCCAGCCAGTCGGTGTGCCCGGATAAAATCATTAGTAAAACAGACAAATCCCTCTCTGGTTACGGAGTACAGCTTGTCAATGAGACCTTACAGGCCGGTCTGCAGGGCGGCAATAAGCTGATACACAATGTCGCCGGTTTCGCCCTTCAGCATTTGATGAAATCAGGGCAGTTCCCTGGCGTATTTCCGGACATAAAACAGAGTCTGATGTTTTTGGCGGCAATGCCTGCTCTGGCGGGTGCCCACCCGGTGAGTACCAGACCGGTATGCCCTGATGGCGCGCCTGGCTGCAGCATGACCTACGCTTACAGTAATGGGGTAAATGTGGCAGATACCCCATACAACCCACCCTTTGCCTATTCAACGACAAACCTGAACACGACTTCTGAGCCCACCTCTTTTTACGAGAGCGAAGGGTTCGAGGCCTTGTGTATCTTCGGTGGAATGGCGGTCCTTGCGGGGGTGTTTTTCGGTATTGGTTGCTGCGCCAACGTCCATGCCAGGTATCAGCAATTCAAGTACTACAACCCTGATGCATCAAGCTATCAATTAATTAAAGCAGCATTCCATAACCCAAATGATATGGAAAGAACCCGGTATAATCCGGAGGAAATGTACCGACTGCCAGCTCCCTCTGCTCAAAGAGCCCCTGCGCCGACAGCGCCAGCCACTTGTGGGCAGGGAACACAAACAACCTGCAAGCATGGAACACAAGCAGTTCCCTTGATTAATAAACCAGCACCACAAGAGCAACCACCGACCTATGAAGAAGCAATAGCGTTTTCGGTTAGATAAGATGGGCAACTGACCAAGTGGTCGTTCACCAGCCCTATCGCCTGCATATAGGCATAACAGATCGTGCTGCCAACAAAACTGAAACCGCGTTTTTTCAGATCGTCACTCATCCGGTCTGAAATATCTGTGGTGGCCGGTACGTCACTCATGGATTGTCGCCGGTTGATGATGGGCTGATGGTTTACAAACGACCACAGATACTGGCTGAAACTGCCAAATTCCTCTTGCACCCGGATGAACGCCTTGGCATTGTTAATGGCGCTCCGGATTTTCAGCCAGTTGCGGATAATGCCAGCGTCCTGCATCAGCTTTTCAATATCCGGGTCTGTCATTCTGGCCACTTGTTGAACGTCAAATTGATGAAATGCTGTCCGGTAGCCTTCCCGGCGCTTCAGGATGGTGATCCAGCTCAGACCTGCCTGGGCACCTTCAAGAATCAGGAATTCAAAGAGTTTCTGGTCGTTATGACAGGGAACCCCCCACTCTGTGTCATGGTATTGGGTATAGAGTTCATCGCCATGGCACCAGCTGCATCGAGAATCGTTCAAGATAAAAAACTCCTTTTATCAGGCGCTTGCCAACAGGGGTAGTTTGCCAATTAGATCAGATAACGCATTTATTTGCAGTTTTCTGGCTACCAGTAACAATGGCAGTTAAGATAGTTGTTTACTTTATTAAGGGCATAAACAGATGAAGATAGCCAAAGAGAAAGTGGCTCTGTTCCATTACACTCTGAAAAATGATGCGGGAGAAGTTCTCGACAGTTCGGAAGGCGAGTCGCCCATGGCTTATCTTCACGGTGAGCACAATATTGTCGAAGGACTGGAAAATGCCCTGGAAGGCAAGCAGGCTGGGGACAAGTTTGATGTGGTGGTTGAGCCTGCTGAAGGCTACGGCGAGTACGACGAAAGTCTGGTGCAGCCGGTACCGAAAGAGCAGTTTGGTGACCATCCTGTAGAGGTGGGTAACCAGTTCCATGCCGATACCGCCATTGGCCCACGTATTGTCACCGTGGTGGCTATTGATGATGAAGAGAACCAGGTGGTGATCGACGCTAACCATTCCCTGGCGGGTGAGAATCTGCACTTTAGCGTTGAAGTGGTTGAGGTTCGTGAAGCCACCAAGGAAGAGCTGGACCACGGTCATGTGCATGGGCCTGGCGGACATGTTCACTGAGTCTATCAAATCCCACAGTGTGAAGCGTTGAGCAGAACGTTGATCTCATAAGCCGGATATCTCCGGCTTCTTTATGGCAATTATATCGTGATATAAACCGCATGGCGGGTTTTATGGTGAGTGAGAAGCTGAATATTGCTAAGCACGCCACTTTCCACCATGGAGCGAAAAGCCAGGGCTGTTCTCATTTTTTGCAGATCATCCTGATGTTCCCACAGGCCAAGCTCCTCCATCAGCACCCGGATCTTGAAGGTTTTTCCCTTATGCATGGTATCGATTACCTGTTGTAGCGGTGCTAACAGAAGGTTCAGGCGCATACATCTCTCCTTACCAATTCAGTATTCCGGACTGATCAGTCCAGTTTTTTAAAATCTGTGGGTGTAATAAGCTTTCTGCTTATATCTGTAGAATCTTAAATATGGCTCCGGAAATGATTTTTGACCGTTAGACCTTGGTTTGAGTCACTTGATCGCGATCTGGAGGGGGATATTATTGCGGATACTGTTTTTGCCGTTCCCAAGCGAAAAAACAAACAATCAACTCATCCGATGGGTTGATTGTTTGTTCCGGCTGTTAGCCAATAAAAGGACTGAGCAGCAGGTAAAGATAACGGGCAGCGATACCGGCACAGATACCACCAACCGTATGAGCCAGAATGGCTTTTGAGGTGAGCTGGCGAAAGCCAAGAGAGTCGAGCATGGCCGTATGGGTACTCAGGTAACCACTCCAGCACATACCCATAGCTGTAAACACAGCAATATCACTGCCACCAATAATGCCCTGGCTGATAAAGTTTGGTACCAGCGACATGGCGGCACCAACCGCACCCAGCGAGGTAATGGGGAAGGCAACCAGTTCGGCATGATCAAAACCAAACAGCAGCTCAAACAGCCAGGTAACGTGGCTGGCCAGTTTGGGCAGCAGGGCGACTCCCTCAAACGCTCCACCGGTATAGCCGGTTACTGGTGCGCCAAAGGTCAGGACCATAACAAACGTACTGATGATTAAGACTCCGGGAATAATCGCTACCCCCATTTTGACGCCGCCTTTACCGCCATCCAGCAGAGCGTTGAGGAATCTCAACCAGACCGGATCTGTGGAGCTGTGGTCATCCAGAAGTTCACTGTGAGTATCTTTAATGCTTAGCTCATGCAGCCGGGAATCATTTCGGATAAGGCGCTGCATCAGCCGTGTGGATATGATGGCTCCAATAAGGGCACCGCCCAGACCAATCATGGCCGGCAGGAAATAGGTAGCGCCAGTCTCATTATTCTGCAGGGTTGCCATAAAGGTGATGACAATAAGTCCCATACCAAAAGAGGTACCGAAATTGGTCAGTGAAATGATTTCGGGAACCTTAAAGGAGTGGTTGAAACGCCTGTCTTTTGCCAGGCCAATGATGGCCGGGTTATCTGAGAAAAAGGTCATCATGGCCGCCATGGCAGCACGGCCGGGGAGATTGAACACAGGTCTCATTAATGGCACCAGCAGCCGTTCAATCAGGGAAATGACATGGAACTCCATCAGCAGACGGCCTGCGGCACCGGTCAATACGGTGATCCCCATCAGGAACAGCACGGTGTTTAACAACAGCTGGTGCGCGGTGTTGAAGAGGGTGTTGAACATGTGGGTAACACCCATAGTCTGGCCAAGGTAGCCAAACAAAAGTCCTGCCAAGAGAAGAAGGACTAACGGCTCTACGATTTGACGTACACCCGTTGAGGTTTCCGATTTGGTCGAGACTGCATCACTCATAGAAATACCAGAAAGAAAGGAACCTTCAGATTAGACAATATTTTTTGGTCCCGCAGTATCGGTATTAGTCAGAAAAGAAATAAGTGCAGGCGAGATAAATTATTGATTTGAACAATGGAACTAATCACAGTGACAGGCAGTCCAAACCTGTTTGCCTGTCACTTTATATCCGGGGTTATCGGTTGCGATCAATGCTCCCGGGTCGCGCGGAAAGTCACATCCGGGTAGCGCTCTTCTGCCAGGGAAAGGTTGACCCGGGTGGGTGCCAGATAGGTTAGATGGCCACCGCCATCCATAGCCAGGTTATCAGCGCACTTGCGCTTGAACTCTTCCAGCTTTTTCTGGTCACTGCAGTCAATCCAGCGCGCGGTGTTGACGTTAACCGGCTCATAGATCGCTTCAACTTTGTATTCATCTTTCAGTCGGCGCATGACCACATCAAACTGCAGTACACCCACTGCCCCCAGGATCAGGTCATTATTGTTCACTGGCATGAATAGCTGGGTAGCACCTTCTTCCGAGAGCTGTTGCAGCCCTTTTTGCAATTGCTTGAGCTTTAATGGGTCTTTCAGGCGGACACGGCGGAACAGCTCGGGCGCAAAGTGAGGGATGCCCATAAACTTGAGCATTTCACCCTGGGTAAAGGTGTCACCAATCTGTATAGTCCCGTGGTTGTGCAGACCGATGATATCACCGGAGGTCGCTTCATCCACATGGGAACGGTCACCCGCCAGGAACGTCACGGCATCGGCAATTTTTACATCCTTGCCGATACGAACATGTTTCATTTTCATATTCCGGGTGTATTTGCCGGAACAGATTCTCAGAAAGGCAATGCGGTCACGGTGTTTGGGGTCCATATTGGCCTGGATTTTAAAGACGAACCCAGAGAAGTTCTCTTCATTGGCGACCACCGTGCGTTCATTGGTTTCCCGGGGCATGGGGGAGGGAGCCCACTTGACAAAATCATCCAGCATTTCCCGAACGCCGAAGTTGGCCAGTGCGGTACCAAAGAAGACCGGAGTCATCCGACCGGCAAGGTACTCTTCCAGGTCAAACTCATGGCTGGCACCTTTCACCAGCTCAATTTCCTCCATCAACTCTTCATGGAGATCACCCAGCAGGGTTCTGGCTTCTGCTGATTCCAGACCTTTGATTCGGATATCTTCCGGAACCACACTGGCCTGACCGGGTTTGAACACATGAATGGTATCGGTATAGAGGTTATAAACCCCTTTGAACTGTTTACCCATGCCGATAGGCCAGGTGATAGGTGCACACTGGATTTTCAGAATATCTTCAATTTCATCCAGCACGTCAATCTGGTCACGGACTTCACGGTCCATTTTATTGACGAAGGTAAATATTGGTGTGTCCCTCAGGCGGCAGACTTCCATCAGTTTGATGGTGCGATCTTCGACACCTTTGGCGCCATCGATCACCATAAGGCAGCTGTCAACTGCGGTCAGTGTCCGGTAGGTGTCCTCGGAGAAGTCTTCGTGTCCGGGCGTATCCAGAAGGTTTACGGTACGGCCGTCATAGGGAAACTGCATCACCGAGGTGGTGATGGAGATACCACGCTCCTGTTCCATCTTCATCCAGTCAGAGGTGGCCATACGCCCGCTCTTGCGGCCTTTTACTGTACCGGCAAGCTGAATGGCACCGCCGAGCAGCAGGAGCTTTTCGGTAATCGTGGTTTTACCGGCATCGGGGTGGGAGATGATAGCAAAAGTGCGTCTGGCTTCAACTTCCCGGAGAAGTGGTGACGTTGTTGGAGGCATGAGCGGGTTCCAAATTGTGTACGTATCTCTGTACACAGGTGCCTACCGCAAAGAAGGGATGTGTACAAAACAAGAAAATAATCAAAATTTGGGTGAATTATCCAAATCGGGGGGATGACTGCAAGTAGGCTGGCGGTCAGTCCGGTGATTCTGTGGTTTAAAAAACGAAGACCGGACTTTCAACTCGCTGAATTGGCAAGAGATGGTAATTAATCGTGAGGTGTCACCGGGCCAGAGGGCTTGAAATCAATCATTATCCGGGCTGGCTGATGATACCAGTTGGAAAAATTGAACCATGCCGGATAATCGGTTCTGGTGGCCAGTTGATACTTCTGCAGGTTTTGAGTCCTGTGGACAACCCGTGGCAAAATGGTTCCGGCTTTCATGCCGTTGGTGACTTTACGTTGCACATTCACCGTTACCTGTTCAGTGGCTTCGCCTGAAACGTCATCAAAGTGGGTGAAGGTTACGTCAACGTCCACAGGGTAATCGACAATACCCCACCAGTTCTCCTGGTCAACGAGAAGAAAGCGGCCTTGCTTCATTTGCTGCCGGTCGAACATTTCCTGTTCTCTGGCGTTGATCATGGCGTCTTCGTTGAAGGCAAAATCTGAGTATCGTATCGCTCCACCATGTGCAACTTTATAACCCGTAATTTTCCAGGGTGAGTTTTCCGGGAGTTCAATCGATGTCAGGCCGGCAGCGCCCAGATAGGGCGAGGTTGCATGGACCACTGAGTAGATGGCTGCTGCGGTAACAGCAATGACTGTCAGCACCACTGCAACCGCAATCAGCCCGTCCGACACCCGTTCACTGAAGGAAGAATCGTCGTCAATGGTATGGCCTCCCCAGAAAATCGGGCCATCCCACCAACCCAGGTGTGAATGATGATGGGTGTGTTCAATATGAATATAGTCGGGGTTACCTGAACGGGAAGGGTAGTAATAACGATTGAGCTTAAGCTGAAACAGCGCCATATGTCGGTAGTCAATTGGCAGAGAGTAGTTGCTATGGCTTTGCCCGGGAAATCCAGCATGGCTACTGGCATAATCAAGCTGCGGATAAGTGATAAAAATGGTCAGAACCAGAAGTAAGGCTATGTTGGGTAGCCTGTTGACAACTTGCGCGGGCATTCTTGCACTCCGGGTGGAAGTTTCTCCGCTGATCAATTCGGAATGAAATCTTCCAACGTGTTTGGTAACTACTGTGATTAACTCCATTAGATCCGGGTTGTATGGAAAAGTTCCCTCTATTGCCTTCCCAGCTTAGCGTTATTAACCGGGTTATGAGCTTGATTTGTTGTTTTGCCCGGCAATTTTTCGTGTTCAGTCTGGGTTAATAACCAAGGATCAAAAAAATACTTTTTTAAATCACCTTAATTCATTAACCATGTTATCAGGAAAAAATCGGCGGTATGGGCTGACAGCATTTCACTGGCAATGAAACCCAGAACAAGAGCACCGGAGATAATTAACAGAGGCTCAAGCAGGGCCATAACACTGATGCAGGTCTGGCTCATTCCCAGCGTCTGATAAAGCTGTATTTCCTGCCTTCGTTCCTGAAGGTTGCGGGTCAATGCATAAAAAAGGGTCAGCAGGCACAACCCGAGCGTGACAAACGAGATGAATATCAGGCTGACCGCTGCCCTGTTCAGATAGCTATAAAGTAGCTCCAGTTCTCTGGCTGGCATCGCGGCGGTTATCGCCAGGCCTTGTTCTGTGGCCGATTGAGTCAGGCTTTTTTCCAGCGCCAGAAGGGCCATGCGGTCCTGCAGTTTGATATCGATAAAAGAGATATCATCAGGGCTTGACCAGCTCGGCGTATTGCCTTTTGCGTAGGATTTTCTTGCGGTTATCAAACCTTCAATCGGGATGTAAATACTGTCATCCTGATGGGTATTCTGCCGTGGCAAAATACCGGCGATGGTAAATAGCTCGTTGTATTCTTGTTCTAACCCTGGTTCGCTGCCATCGGCAATGGTGATCTGATCGTTGATTTGGTAACCAAGGGTATTGGCGATGTTTATCCCGATATAAGCGACCATCGGGTGAGTTGCTGGCGGTAATGTTTCTGGGCTGATCGGCCGTTGCTGTTTTCTCTGTGGGTGTTTTGCAGGGTTGGCTGAATGTCGAGTCAATCGCGCTATCCCTTCAGCGCTGGTACCAATAACGGTGATTCCCCGGTGAGTTTCGCCATAGGCATAAGGAATGGCGTATTCAATCTCCGGGTGGCTTATCAGCTTATTCAGCAGGCTCAGGCGCATTTGTGGTGGTGGTGAGCCCACATGGAATAGCGAGAACAGAACCAGGGGCATGGCAGGTGTTTCTTTACTGATGATCAGGTCGCTTTCCAGTGAATAGCGATCAATACTTTCAATCATTTGTTGCTTGATACCTTGAAACAGAAACACAAGGTAAAAACCAGAGGCCAGAACCAGCAGCATGATCAGCGTGTTCTTTTTCCGATAGTTCATGCTCTTCATGGCGTGCTGAAAGGTCAGTAGTGCAGTACTGAGCCAGTGGATGTTTACCATAGCCTGGCCACCAGTTGTGAATGGTTGATGTCTGACATATCAATACAGCGGTCAAATCCCGGGTAAGGGGTATGGTCAACACAGATCAATGTCTGTGCATGTTCTCTGGTGCTTTTCAGCAGCATGTCATACAGGGTTGTTCGCGCCTGCGGGTCCAGTGCTGATGCGGCTTCATCGGCCAGAATCAGCGGGGGGGAGCCGATCAGTGCCCGGGCAATAGCCACCCGTTGTTGCTGACCAATGCTCAGCATGCCGGTGCTTTGGCGCAAGAGCTCGGGGTTCTCCATGTTGAGTGCGGCCATCAGCTGGTAGGCCTCATAATTCGCCGTGGTTTTCCGGTCTGCCAGCCGCTGCAGGCGCCACCTGGATAAACGACAGGGTAGTAAAATATTTTCCAGTGGATTCAGATAGGGGACCAATGTTGGCTGCTGGAAGATGTAGCCTATCTGTCCGGCTCGAAATGTCTCCCGCCCGGATCTGGACAGGCTGTCAATCTGCTGCCCAAGTATGTCAATTCTGCCACTGTCCGGTAGGAGTAACCCGGTCAGCAGTTGCAGTAGCGTGGTCTTGCCAGAGCCGTTTAACCCGGTAATCTGCAGGCGTTCGCCGTTCTCTACCGTAAACAGTGGTATCGACAGGCAGTTTTGCTTTCCTCTGCTTAATTCAAGCTTTTCTACGGTAACTGCCTGACTCATACATGGCCCTCTTGCAACGCACAGCTTTTTTTAATCGTTAAAAAAGTCCGGAAACACATCACTTTTTGCTGGATGTTTCTGCAACTTAACCTCCTGCTGTTTCTGACTTAGCTGCTGTTTACTTTGCCAGTTGTCACTGACCAGCCAGACGCTGGTGTGCTTTAAGTCAGGTATTGCTGCAAAAGCCAGGAATGTGAAATGAGACAGGTTTTCCGGGTGCTGACATTCGTATTCGAGATAGCCGTTGATTTCACTGAGCTGTGCAGCCAGCCATTCCGCCTTGGGATCAGGGCGGTCAAGCGGCTCAACAAGAAACAGCTTTTGCGTTTGCCGACACTGTGCATCGTCCGGAAGGGTAACCAGAGGGGTGAATTCTTGCAGAGACCGGGCCAGGGCACCGGGCGGTAGTGCGGTGATCGCGTTCGTCGCCTCCGGGGAGATGGAGAGGAACAGGTTAAGGGTATCCTGTTGCAAGTTAACATCCAGCAGCATGGATGCCGGTTCATAAGCCCGATGGATATTTTGCCCAATGGAGCGGTCTTTCCCATGGCTTGACGTTATCGCGACGGTCAGGCCCAGTATAAGCCAGGCAGTCACTGCTTTGTGGTGAATGTTCATGGGCAGCGTTCCTGAAGGTATCGCTTTCCAGCATCAATCAGTCCGGTATCTTTGAGAAAGTTGCGACCAATCAATAACTGTTGAGGAAAATTGCTGCGACTGATTAAGGACATTTCTACAATGCGCGTAATCCGGCCCACTTTTACGGTGTTTCGGACAACCGCTCGTTTACTGGGCGCACCTTTATGGGTGATTATTCTGGCTACCCGGCTGACTGGTTGATGCATGGGAGTTTTCTGGCGGCTTTCCCGGTGAACGAAATCGTAGTAAACCCAGCGATAGCCATTTCTCTTAATATGCATGCGGATATTACGGGCATCCAGGGCAGTGGTTGTCGCACCACTGTCAACCAGTGATGCGACCTTATGTTGATTTATATTGACCAGCGTGGCGTTTTCCAGATAGCCAAACAGCGGTCGCCCGTTAGCGGTGCAGGGTTGGCTGGCTACTGGTGTCGACAGCGACAAACCTGAAAAGAAGACCACGGTAATGAACCGTAACAGCCGTTCTGATGGCTGCGTGGATGGGGGGGGGATGGTCCTGTTCATAGCTCTGAAAACCGCTTTACTCTGTTCAGCATTTATCTGAAAGCTATCGGCTATTCAGGTGACGGTTTGATAGGTGGCTTTCTCCACAAAGGCTTTGTGATTGATGTATTGCCTTGTCGTTTAACATGCCGGTACTTTTTATCCGACACAGTTTGTCTATTTGGGGGGATTCGTAGTTAAATACAGACTTTTAATTTCCGTTGCGACCGAGAAATGACCAAGCTTCCCTGCTTCAAGGCATACGATATCCGTGGCCGCCTGCCGGATGAACTTAATGAAGATATTGCTTACCGCATAGGGCGGGCCTATGGCGAGCACCTTAAACCGAAGGATGTCGTTGTTGGTGGCGATAGCCGCCTGACCAGTGAAGCCCTGAAACACTCATTGTCTGAAGGCCTGCGTGATGCCGGGGTCAATGTGCTGGATATTGGCCTGTCCGGTACCGAAGAGATCTATTTTGCCACATTCCACCTGGGGGTTGATGGCGGTGTTCAGGTGACGGCCAGTCACAACCCCATTGACTACAACGGTATGAAACTGGTGCAGGCCGGTGCGCAACCCATCAGTGGCGATAACGGCTTGCGGGAGATTCAGCAGCTGGCAGAGGAGAGCCGGTTTGGGGAGCCTGCGGCACAACGGGGCGGCTACAAGAAGATCTCTGTTCTGGATGATTATATCAGCCACGTTCTGGGGTATATCCAGGCTGACAGTCTCAAGCCGATGAAGCTGGTGGTCAATGCCGGTAACGGTGCAGCAGGGCATGTGGTGGATGCTATCGAGGAGCGATTCCGGGTGGCCGGTGTGCCGGTAGAGTTTATCAAAGTCCTGCACGAGCCGGATGGTCACTTCCCCCTGGGTATTCCTAATCCATTATTGCCTGAGTGTCGTCAGACAACGGTAGACGCCGTTCTGGAACATCAGGCCGATATGGGCATTGCCTGGGATGGCGACTTTGATCGTTGCTTCCTGTTTGATGAGCAGGGGCAGTTTATCGAGGGATATTATATTGTCGGGTTATTGGGGGAGGCTTTCCTGGCCCACAACCCCGCGGCAAAAATCATCCATGACCCCAGGCTGACCTGGAACACCATCGATCAGGTAAAAGCGGCGGGTGGTGAACCGGTGCTGTGTAAAACCGGTCACGCCTTTATCAAGCAGCGGATGCGCCGGGAAGATGCGGTTTATGGTGGCGAGATGAGTGCCCATCATTATTTCCGCGACTTTGCCTATTGTGACTCCGGCATGATTCCCTGGCTGCTGGTCGCTGAGTTGATTTCCAGAAAGGGTCACCCCTTGTCAGCGCTGGTCAGTGAGCGGATTGCTATGTTCCCGTCGTCCGGTGAAATTAACAGCCAATTGACCGATCCCCAGGCCGCTATAAAGCGTGTGCTGGCACACTATCAGCAAGATGCGCTGGAAATTGATAACACCGATGGCATCTCCCTGAATATGGGTCAATGGCGCTTTAACCTGCGACTGTCCAATACCGAGCCAGTGATTCGTCTGAATGTAGAAAGTCGTGGCGATGATGTGTTGATGCAGAAAAAAACTGCCGAGCTGCTGAAGCTGATTCGTGACTGATATTTTCAAGAGATTGCTCATTAAGGAGCAGTCTCTTCATTTGAGTTGGATAAATAAGGAGCCTTAAATGATCAAGAAATGCCTTTTTCCGGCAGCAGGCTATGGTACCCGGTTCCTGCCAGCCACCAAGTCCATGCCCAAAGAGATGATGCCCATCGTCAGCAAACCGCTGATTGAGTATGGTGTTGAAGAGGCACTGCAGGCCGGTATGTCGGATATCTGCATTGTCACCGGCCGGGGCAAACGCTCGCTGGAAGATCACTTTGATGTGAACTACGAACTGGAACATCAGATTTCCGGTACGGACAAGGAAAGCCTGCTGTCCGATATTCGCAGTGTGATTGATCAGTGTACCTTCTCCTACACCCGCCAGCGTGAGATGAAGGGACTTGGCCATGCGGTATTAACCGGGCAGACGCTGATTGGTGACCAGCCATTCGGCATGGTGCTGGCGGATGATCTCTGCATCAATCTCGGAGGGCCCGGCGTTCTCGCCCAGATGGCGCAACTCTATAAGCAGTTCCGTTGCAGTATCGTTGCAGTGCAGGAAGTACCCGAAGATGAAGTGCATAAATATGGGGTGATCGCTGGCCAGCACATTTCAGAAGATCTGCTACGGGTTGAGAATATGGTGGAAAAGCCCGCCAGAGAAGATGCGCCCAGTAATCTTGCTATCATTGGCCGCTATATTCTGACACCGGACATCTTTGACCTGATTCATGATACCCAGCCGGGTAAAGGTGGTGAAATTCAGATTACCGATGCTTTGATGGCTCAGGCGCAGCGAGGCTGTGTCATGGCTTATAAGTTCAAGGGTGAGCGTTTTGACTGTGGCAGTATTGAGGGCTTTATTGAGGCTACCAACTACTGTTACGACCATTTGTACCGTTAAAAAAAGGTCTGCTCCATCTCCTCTTTGGTCAGCTGAATCACACCACACCGGCAATTCCAGCCATTGGGTGGATAGTGTGTCTGCCAGAATGGGTCGTCTACCGGGCGGGCGGTGCTGCTGATGCTCTGCCCGGGGGTGCTCTTCCACGGCGTCATACATCAAATAGCGGGCAGTTTTGCTGTTGGCCTTGATGCACTGCCACTGGCCGACGGCATAGGTGCTCTGCAGGTGGGGTCTGAATGTCTTTTCTAATTTTTCGCTGCCCAGCTGCATATTCTTTAACTGGTATGGAAGAGTGGCAGTGTTATGACAACTTTGCCAGCTGGCTCTCAAGGTTTTTGATGTGTTTGTATGTTTGCCAGTTTTCAGTGATGCTATAGTGACAATGATAATTTTTGCAGATCGACACACATCCGGCTTTTAATAGACCATAATGGCAAGGTTTAATAAACTCAGGTTTAAAATCCATATACTGATCCAGTCCATGATTCAGCACACCCTGAACTAAATCGATTTCTGTGCTGGTCCAGCCATCACGGAGGGGTAAGCACTCATTTATGAAAAAATCTGCAAATTCATCATCCATCCAGTCTTGTGAATATTTTAAGCCCCAAACATCATCATACATAGTCATTGCACAGTGGAATCTCGCCAGGACCTGGTACTCTTCGGGAGCAAACAGGGTTTTACCTGACCAGTCTTTGTTAAGGAATTCTGTTAGCTCTGGAGGAAACTTTGAAAATATGAAATCAGCCAGCCACTCTTCCGTAAGCCCCTTGGAAGGCAAATCCTGACTGCTGATTGCCAGATCTTTCGGATCTATCTCAGCCAACTCCTCACATAATTGCGAAGCTAACCTTTCTTTAAGTCTTTCGAGTCTTACCTCCAAATCAAAACGGGAATTTCCATCAAAATCACGATAAGGGTAAACGAGCACTATATCATTTTCCTGAAACCTGGCCGGTGATTTGACAGACTCTGTTTTTGCACCACCAGACTTTAGAGCAGTAATTTGGTGTTCATCCAGCGAGTGCCCGGGACGCTCGCCGGAATCAGGAAGTCGGCTTGAACAAGGGGCTGATATTTGAACACTGGCATTGAATGAAGCTGCGAAAACAACCTCACTGACGTCTGGATTAGACGGTGGTAAAGGCAGTGAATGTGCATTGGAGCTTGCTAACGGGGGCATAGTCATTTGTATCCTTAATTAGATTTGGGGACACCACTTTCAGGCTGGCAGGATCGATGAATACTGTCGTCCATTGGTTATTTTAATCGTTGAAATCCAGTGGGTTTGACTCCCACCCGGTTCCTGATGCGCTTTCCTCTGACACCGCCAGGAATCCAGCATCAGTACTATCACGGTTATCAGTTAATGAACCAGTAACTGTTAAAAGTGGAATCAGCAGTCTTTCGCACTCTGCATGGCCATTTTGGCGAGCGACGTCCAGGGGCGTCAAGCCATCGCTATTTTTTATACTGATATCAATGCCGGGAGCTGTAAGTAACGCTTTGATGCACCCTGCCCGGCCAAATTGGGCAGCGCAGTGCTGGGGCGTGAAACCCTCGGTTGTTTTCAGATTGACGTTAATGCCCCTGGCGTTCAATAACAGCACGACGCACTCTACGTTGTCGCCTATGGCGGCCCAGTGCAGAGGCGTAAGGCCCCCGGGTAGTGTCATATTGACGTCAATGCCTTTGGCATTCAATAACACCATGACGCAGTCTGTATAGCCATAATGGACAGCGCAGCACAGGGGCGTCCAGCCTTCGTTAGTCGTCACATTGACGTCAATCCGGTCGTCGGTCAATAACGCCAGAATGCACTCTGCCTGACCTTTCGTGGCAGCCCAGTGCAGGGGCGTAAAGTCTGAAGACGATTTCGCATTGACGTCAATGCTGCCGGAGGACAGTAATACCCTGATGCACTCTGTGAGGTCTTCTGCGACAGCACGGTACAGGGGCGTAAAGCCATCGTTAGTCTCCACATTGACGTCAATGCCGTCGGTGGACAGTAATGCCCTGATGCACTCTGTGTGGCCTTCTGCGACAGCAAAGTACAGGGGCGTAAAGCCATCTTCATTCTGCACATTGACGTCAATGCCATCGGCGGTCAATAACGCCCTGACACACACTACATGGCCTTCTGAGGCAGCACAGTGCAGGGGCGTCGAGCCATCTTCATCCTGTACATTGACGTCAATGCCATCGGCGGTTAATAACGCCCTGACACACGCTACGTGGCCTTCTGAGGCAGCACAGTGCAGGGGCGTCGAGCCATCTTCATCCTGTACATTGACGTCAATGCCATCGGCGGTCAATAACGCCCTGACACACACTACGTGGCCTTCTAAGGCAGCACAGTGCAGGGGCGTCGAGCCATCGTTACTCTTCACATTGACGTCAATGCCATCGATGGTCAGTAACGCCCTGACGAACGCTACATGCCCGTTTTCGGCAGCGATGTGCAGGGGCGTCGAGCCATGGATATTTTTCTGGTGAACCTGAGGGTTGCCCGGTTTCAACAGGTATTCCAATCCAGGCAAATTACCGGAACTTGCAAAGCACGCCAGGGGGGTGTCCAGATCATTGTTCACGATACTGGTCAATTGATCACAATGACCGGTTAACAGAAGATTGGACAGGG
>NZ_JBLYNV010000014.1:0-103118 GCF_049310165.1 Endozoicomonas sp. ALE010
ATAATTCTTACGCTGCTTTGTCACTTTCTACCTCGTCATCAATGGTACTATTGTGCTTAACGAGGTGTCCTAAGTCATTAAACCACTTCAAAGTTCACTGGCCCAAACCCGATGACGAGCTGATAACCTTAACGGGCCAGCAGCTCAATTGGTTGCTGGATGGCTACAATCTTAATGCCATGAAATCACTCATTGATACCGTCAGTCATCAGCCAAAATCCGCCTTGAGTTTACTGGTCGGAAATGCTGGAACAGCCCTGGATCTGGAGGCCTTGCTTGAGGCCATCCAGACCATCAACGGTGTCATTCTTGAAAAAGACAGCGCCCTTCTTGAAAAAGACAATGCTCTTCTTGAGAAAGACGACATTATCCAGAAAAAGTCCATCGTCATAGAAGAACAGAAAAAACGCATTGCCATTCTGGAAGAATACCTGCGTCTGGAACGTGCCCGCCTCTATGGCCACAGTTCTGAAAAGTTCAGTGGCCAGGGCGAAATCTTCAATGAAGCGGAGTTAGCCGATTGTGGTGCTGACCCGGCTGAAGAAGACGCCCTGAATGAGGAAGAACCGGAAACAGGGGAAAGCCCAAAGCCCCGCAAGAAACGCAAGGGACGTACACCGCTGTCACCGGCACTGCCGAGGGTGCAGGAACGTATTGAGCTGCCCCCGGAAGAGAAGCAGGGTGCTATTGAGACCTTCTTCACCAAAGTCCGGGAAGAGCTGGATATCATTCCAGCCCGGGTTCAGGTGAAAGAGATTCTGCAAGAGAAAGCGGTATTTCTTGAGAAAGCTGAGCCGGGAGAGGCATCGCAGGAAAAACGCGTTATCAAGGCGGCGGAGCTACCCAAACATCCCATTCCCAAATCCGCAGTGACCGTCAGCATGCTGGCCTGGATCATCATTGCCAAATATTGCGACGCCTGGCCGGCCGCACCCTGCCATTGTACCGGCAGGAAAAAATACTGGCACGCTATGGCGGCTCCATTACCCGGACGACCATGGCCAACTGGCTGATCCGGTTGTCCCTGCAACTGCAGCCCCTGATCAACCTGATGGCAGACCATCAGCGGGCCGGGCACATCATGAATGCTGATGAAACCCGGATCCAGGTACTCAAGGAACTCAGTAAGGCCATCCACTCGGATAAGTACATGTGGGTGACCCTGGGTGGCCCACCGGGGCAACCGGCGGTGTTGTTCCATTACGATCCTTCCCGGGGCAAGGAGGTTCCCCTGCGCCTGTTCGAAGGGTTCAGCGGTTACCTGCAAACTGACGGCTATGCCAGTTACAGTGCTGTGTGCAAGCAAGAAGGCATTACCCAGGTTGGCTGTTTTGACCATGTGCGCCGCAAGTTCACCGATGCCAAAAAAGGCGAAGCCAAACCGGGCAAAAAGGTGAACAACAGCAAAGTCAGCAAGGCTGATGTTGCGCTGGCCAAAATCCGCAAGCACGCCATCGAAGAAGGTATCAGGGGGGCACCTGCAGCGGAAAAACTGGCTCGCCGTCAACAGGAGAGCAAGCCTCTGCTGGATGATCTTCACCAGTGGTTGCAGAAAAACATTACCAGACTGGTACCAGGCAGTCTCACCCATAAAGCCATGAGTTATGCGCTGAACCAATGGTCGAAACTGGTCGTGTACTGTGAAGATGGCGACCTTAATATCAGCAATGCAGCGGCGGAAAATGCTATTCGCCCCTTCACTCTTGGCCGCAAAAACTGGCTCTTTGCAGATACACCAAACGGTGCAAGGGCCAGTGCCATCTTTTACAGCCTGCTCGAAAGTGCAAAAGCCAATGGGCTGGAGCCTTTTGAATACCTGAACCACATTTTAAAAGAACTGCCTTATGCCGAAACGGTTGAGAAACTGGAGCAGCTTCTACCCTGGGCAGTGAAGGCATCTCAAGAATAAGCCGATCCGGCGGGGTTGGCTATTACGCTGGTTAAATTGGCGTTTACTCCATAATAGCCAGAGCAAATCCCTATGCCTGGTTAACATAAATATTGAATCGGTTGTCAGGAAGGAACTTTTATAAAAAAAAGGGGTCTTTAGCTGAAATTCAAGAATTCAAGAATTCAAGAATTCAAGAATTCAAGAATTCAAGAATTCAATGCATAGTCCTACTTTTTCTGCTCAATTAAATACAGATTCTTCTAGCTTTTCTTATTTTCAAGATACGGCTTTTTCTGAGTCTGGCGCATCAGGTCTGGCCGTCTCACGTGAAGTTGTAGAAGCAGCTAAAATTCTATGTGCTATGCGTGCTGATGAAATTACTGAAAACTTCCTTCAACGGCCAACGGTGCCTTTTCATAATCCATTTGATGATTCCCGGCTGGGAAAAAGGTCAGTAGTGATCGTTGATGGCTGTACTGAAGAAGCTCTGACATTTGACTTAACGGTTAGAAGAAAGTTTCAGAATAATGATCACCCTTCCAAATATATTACTGATAATGAACGTTTTTCGATCCGGTCCAGTTTAGATTCAGGTAAATCAACCTCGCAAAGCTTATCAGTTGTTGAAAACAACCTTCATCAACCGGTAAAAAGTTCTGATCAAGAGTGTGTTGATACTTTATTAAAATCAACAGCTTTAAAATCAACAGCACCCATTGCGACTACTATACCTCAACCAGGTAGTGTGCAGCTTCAACAACACACATTTCTTGCAGTGAGAGGGTTTGGCAAAGAACACCCTGCGTTTCATAGCCAATACCAAACCCGCACTTCTGCAAGGTGTGAAATTGATTCATCAGGCGATTTAGCCCATGCAGAAGTTGAGCCGTCTTATGAAAGTTGCCTCTTACCAATTGAGCGCAACAGGGAACGTCAAAGGAAGCTTCAAAGGGAGCGACGCAAAGATCCCGCTTATATAGAGCGCGAAAGAAAACGCAAAAGGGAGCAACGCAAAGATCCCGCTTATGTAGAGCGCGAAAGAAAACGCAAAAGGGAGCGCTACCAGAATGACCCCGCTTTCGCAGAGCGCCTAAGGGAGCGCCAAAGGGAGCGCCGGAAAAAACTTTGTGAAAATCCCGCTTACATAGAGCGCGAAAGGAAGCGCCTGAGGGAGCGCTACAAGAATGATCCCGATTACGCCGAGCGCCTAAGGAAGCGCCAAAGAGAGCGCCATAGGGAGCGCAACAAGAATGATCCCGATTACGCCGAGCGCCAAAGGAAGCGCCAAAGGGAGCGCCGGAAAAAACTTTGTGAAGATCCCGCTTACACAGAGCGCCAAAGGGAGCGCTACAAGAATGCTCCTCCTAAGCAGAGAGTAAGAAGAAACCCAGTAAAAACCCTGGTGATGACCAAATGATGGTCGATGCCAGAACCCGCTTTTTAAATCACGGTTACTATCAACCCGTCGTTGACGTATTGATTGATAAACTCATGTCGTTCAGTAATGAAGCCCCCGCAAAGTATTCTTTACCATGACTTAAAATACCCGGGCGCACTGGACACCATGATATCAATGAAAATATCCCTGAACTGCTCAGGAGTGCCCGCATCACTGGCAAAACACAGTCTCATTGCGGCAGCAAACTGAGTGGTCAGCAACAGAATATAGCGTTTGAGTTGATCCCGGTCTTCCGGCTCTCTCAGCTCAAGCAGTTTGTGGTAAATTTTGTCGGTGTTAATTTCACAGTCCCTGATCGCCAGTTTGCTTAGCTCCGGGTTAATGGCGTCAAACCAGATCTCCCTCAATGCCGGTTCGTTTTTATGCAACCGGTAGATATCATCAAAGTTTTTCTCAAAAACCCGCGTAATGTCGCTGAAGCTTTTCAGTTCGGCAAGGTTGTTGTCGAGGATGGCATGGATCTGATCGATAAAGTGCTCAGCAAGAGAAAGAACCAGGGTGTCTTTGTCTGAAAAGTACTGATAAATAGAACCGGATGAGGTATTGGCCCGTTTGGCAATGTCAGTCATCTTGAGATTACCAATGCCTTTTTCTTCAATCAGCGACTTAACCGCCTGAAGAATGACAGTGACTCTCGCCCGACTTCTACTCTGTGCGGGACTTCGCCGGTTGGTCACTTGTTGTAAATCCATCTTGGTCACTCTTTGCGCGCATCGGCGATAATTTTGGGTTGGTAATACGTTGGTATTCCGGGGCTACTGCGCCGCGTGTTTAGGAAGCTGGCTGCTGGCTTCTGGCCGCAAAAGCACAAGCGGCCTGTCTTTTTCGGGCAACGGGCTTTTGCGACATTAAAATACCATGGCCATGTATCTCATTACAGCTGCCTGATATGGAAAAGCCGGGTACCAAAATCACCAATGTGCGACACCTGCTCAGACATTTCAGTTCCCGTAAACTGACTCTTTAACGGAATGCCAAGATGTTGCAGCTGGTCACCATACAGAGTGTAGGTTTCGTTATTACTTGGGTGCAGAACCCGGTTGGCAACGATACCGTGTAAAATCCCCCGGTCTTTGATATTCACAGGCAGTTCTTCGTTCACCAGATCGCCAAACTGACGAATATTGTGAAACTGTTCCCTGCTGGTTACCTGGTAAAGCCCATCGGTATTCAACATTGGCAGTTTAAGGGTTTTCAGTGTGGGGTTGGCTTGCTGAAGTCCCTGGAAGAAACCCGCCACGGCTTCGGTTTTATCGTCATTGACCACAATCCAGGCGGTTTGCTGATTGCCACCATCAATGGCGAGACGATAAAAATCCCCCTGTTGCAGCAATGTCCTGTGCTGCTTATAGAAGCGGATCTGTTTCATAATCACCTTTTCTTCAAAGGTGGTTAGCCTGGTTAAATCCAGTTGATAGCCGGATAAACCAAAACAGGAGACATTAAAACGTGACTCAATCGGCGTATGCCTCAACACCTGATGAGATGGATGCCCGCTGACATGGGCACTCATACAGCATTGCGGATACAGTAAAGAGAAACCCTGCTGAATGGCAACCCGCTCATAGGCATCTGTGTTATCGCTGGTCCAGGTCTGGGGCATAAAAAAGGTCATTCCCAGATCGAAGCGATTGCCACCGCTGGAACAGTTTTCAAACAGAACCTCCCCAAACGCCTCTTTCAGTTTAAATAACAAGCGGTAGAGCCCAAGTACATAACGATGATAGAAGCCGGATTGCTGGCCGGGCGGCAAGTGGTTTGAATAAACATCACTGAAATTACGATTATGATCCCACTTCACATAGCTGACTTCTGCACGACGAAATACATCCGCCAGTTGCTGATACAGGTAGTCAATAACCTCAGGGTTCGACATATCCAGAAGCAGCTGACGCCGCCCCAGAGAGGGTTGTCTCTTAGGTGAAATAACCGCCCACTCGGGATGCTGACGAAAAAGATCGCTGTCTTCAGAGACCATTTCCGGTTCAACCCACAAGCCAAATTGCAGCCCCTGCTGACGAATTTTCCGGGAGATTCTTGCCAGCCCGCCGGGCAGTTTCTTTTTATCCTCAACATAATTACCCAGGCCGGATGTTTCATCATTCCGGTTACTGAACCAGCCGTCGTCTAAAACAAACAGCTCAACGCCAAGATCTTTTGCTTTTCTGGCCAGCTTCATCAGCTTGCCTTCATCAAAGTTAAAGTAGGTGGCTTCCCAGTTATTTGCCTGAATCGGGCGTGCTTTATTCTGCCATGGCTGGGGAATCAAATGTGTCTTGATTATCCGGTGGAAATTATTACTCATTTTGCCAAGGCCCTGATGACTGAATGTCATGACAGCTTCAGGACAGGTGAATCGTTCCCCTTCCGCCAGTGACCAGCGAAAGTCAAAATCAGAAATACCCAGCATTATGCGGGTCTGGTCGTAGGGCGACACTTCAGTGGTGATTTTGTGATTGCCGCTGTAAATCAGACTGAAGCCATAACAGTCGCCCGTCGTTTCCCCGCAGTCTGGCTTAGCCAGAGCCATAAAGGGATTATGGGTGGCACTGCTGACACCACGGTTGCTGCCAATAGAAAACATTCCCTTGTAAAGAGCGTGGCGCTGTAGCTGTCCTTCGGCAATCCATTTCCCGGTTAAATGAAGGGCATCAAATGCCGGGGAGGAAAGGTCGAGGTTCATACTGCAGGCTTTATCAACCACCACCGGTGTTGAACCCAGGTTAATAATTTCTATGCTGCGACAGATCACATCCTGCTGTACAAAACAGGTGTAGTGCAGATGCAGTTCTACCGGTTTGATTTTTTCCCGAAGCACGATGGTTAACGATTGATCGCCATCGGCGGGTGAGTGCGTCTGTGGCAACCCATCCAGACAGGGTTTGTTGCTGTTCAATTCATATCGATCAAACACAAAATCCGATGTACTGCTCCCATCATCTGTGTAAATAAGATGCAGACTGGATTCACGATAATCGCCTTTGCCAGAAGTGCTCACTTCCTGTTTCCGGGTTTCCAGGCAGTAACGCTCATCTTCTGAGGAGTAAGCAGTGGTGGAGCCGAGCTTGACCTGATACGAATGATCAAGGATCGACAGGTTGTCCCGATGCTCCAGACGTTGACCATAATAGAGATTCAATAAATGGCCAGCGTCTGATACTTGTACAACATAGCTGCTGTTCAGGGTTTGCAGATGAAAAATCTGCTCATCATTATTGACTGCAATCACAAATAATTTCTTTTTCAGGCGGTAGCAAAAGTGTTTTCAGCAGGTTCAGGTTCGATCTGAGCCATCACCTGTTTTTCATCATATTTACCCATCAGGTACGTTCCCAGAAACGCCAGACAGCCCGCCAGTAACGCGGACAGGGTAACGCCCAGAGTGGTGGGCTCCGGAGACAGGTCAGCCGCTTCAGCAATGGAGCCAATAATGATGATGGACGGAAACAGCAGAGCGGTTAAAGAGGTTGCCGCTTTATAGGCAAACATGTTGGCACCAAAAAACATGGCTTCTTTATGATTGCCTGTTTTTGCAGCATCAGATAACGCCAGGTCTGCCACAATAACATTGGGAATAATGCCCATAATCGCCAGAGGAAACGGCATAAACGCCAGCAGTGCCCAGCCAAGTATATCCGGACGGCTGACAAGGGTGCAAAGGGAGAAACAGCTCAACAATAGGCCCTGAACAAACAGAGCAGTGCGAAACAGGGATTTTTTGGAATATCTTTTCGATAATGCGACCACTGCCGGATACAGGGCAAAACTGGCCAGAAACAGCAGTAGCATAATGATAGAAGCGGTAGATTCCTCAAGCCCCATCAACATGGTGACGTAATAAATAGCGCCCACTTCCAGAAAGAAGCGCGTCATAAATGCCAGGCCATTACAGGCGGTAAAACGGGAAAAATTTTTGTTGGCCATGGCGGTTTTCAACGAGGTCAGCATATCCTCATTGGTTGAGCTGCCCCGGCAATCGCGTTTTTCATTAATCGCCAGAATAGGAACGACCATGGCCAGCATGCCCAACACAGAAAATAGTGATACGGCTACCTGGATGGCTTCTACCGGCGTATAACCAAGGGATTGAATGTAGTCTTTGATGACCCAGATCAGCTGTCCAAAGGCAAAGGCCAGTGCCCAGGAAACGGAACAGAAGGTAGAAATCATAATCCGGTCATGGTCGGTTTTGCCCAGCTCTGGAATCAGTGACATATAAGGCACGACATACATGGTCACACTGACCGTCACAATGACACAGCACATCACCAGCCAGACAATATTCAGGCTGGACACAGTATCCACCGGAGGAAAGAAAATCGCTGCCGACATCAGCCCGGTGGGCAGGAAGCTGAGCATCATAAACAGACGTCTGCGGCCAAAACGACTTGTGGACCGGTCACTGAGATTGGCAATAATCGGATCGGTAATGGCATCCAGGGCGCGGTTTAAGGCATAAATAAGCCCCACAGTGGTGATACCAAAAAGCACTGGCGCGCGGGATATAAACTCAGGAATCTGGCTGGCCGACTCAGTCGCCGGAGGGTAGTAAAAATAAGTAATCAGAATTGAATACGAAAACGTGGCCAGACACCAGCCAAAGTTGCCAAAGGAGAAGAAGAATATCTTCCATTTTGAGAGACTGTTACTTTCCATGGAAACTCCATAATTTTGGTTTTAGGCTCACATTTATGTATATCAATTGTCGTGAACGTCGAGTTCAATGCAGTGTTGCCCGAAACGAGAGGATTTAACCCTGACCTGTTCATGGCCAGTGACGCCTCTGGTTCTCACCCAGAAGGCGGTTCTGCCAGCGGTTAAAGAAAGAAAGTCTGGCCCCATTAATTCCAGTCCGGCACTGACTTCGACCTGAATTGGATCATTGGCATAGGGACGTACGACACTGTCCTCATCCACACACTGAACGGTGATGCGAGTGACATCATAGGTATGCCGGTGTTGCAACCGCGACTGGTCGGCTTTAACGTTAAGCTTGGCTTTTCGGGACTTGCTGCGTGTTTTTTTTATCACACACTGGTCGTGTTTATAACCTTCAATGCGATAGCTGGCTGATGCATCGCCCCAGTTGCCAACGTATTTTAAAAACAGGTTAACGCCGTCCTGAATCGATTGACGGTTTTTCTTCAATATCCAGAACATCTGCGCCTTTTGCCAGAGGTTTAATCCGTCTTGCCCTTTGCGCATGATGATTGAAAAAAGCTGGCGAATGGTTTCAGCGTCGTCAGGGCTGAATGGTTCATTAACAGCAATCTGGTCGCCAATAAAATCATCAATAACCACCGGTGGATGGGGCAGATGAGGAAAGCTGTTTTTATCGGGATAAAACGTCTGGATGTAACGATCATTCTTAAACAGTTTGATACTGTCACAGTTGGTGAATACCCATAATGCACCGGCCTGGCCAGCCGCATAATCACCGTTTTTCATATTGCCAGCCAGTTCCATGACCGGCATCTCATCCTGCTGACTGGCATAAACGGCGGCGGCGTATTTGGGCTCCCGGAACATATCAAGCACGCCGTGATAACAAATGCGATCACCACTGCCGAAATCTTCATGGGTATTGTAATCAAACAGGGACCAGCCAATAGCACCACAATAGTCCGCGTGACCAAAGGTTTTATTTAACACTCTGGCGTGTCGTAATGCCTGTTCCAGTAAACGGTCCTGACTGTCAAACGGCTTGGTTGGAAACATATGGCCACAGTGCTCAGTCACCAGATAAGGCACATCAGCACCGGCCACCTGCCTGCGGCTTTGCAGTGGCTCGTTATTTCCGGTGTGGGAAAAATCATTGTAGGTATAAACGTCTTCTAACAGTTCGCTATTGCCAATACACCGCACGCCACCGGTCGGGCGTGATGGGTCCAGTTGGCGGGCAAGGACATTGGTTGCCTTATAAAGATCATGGTGGTCAGGGGATTCATTGATACGAACTCCCCAGATAAAAACAGAAGGATGATTGACATCCCGCTCAATCATTCCCTGAACATTGTCCATTGTTCTCTGCTGCCATAAAGGTTCTTCACCAATATGCTGCCAGCCTGGAATTTCATTAAACACCAGCAGGCCAATTTCATCACAGCGATTGAGAAAATGGCTGCTCGGTGGATAGTGAGATGAGCGCACACAATTACAGCCCAGTTCAAACTTCATAAGCTCGGCATCGCGAGCCTGTGCACTTTGGGGCATAGCGTAGCCCACATAAGGGTATGACTGATGGCGATTCAGGCCAATCAGCTTGACCGCTTTGCCATTGAGATAGAACCCGTCGTTTTTGAAAGCAACCGTGCGAAAGCCGAAGCGAAATGTTCTGGTATCTAACGGTGTATCGCCAGACAAGTGAACCACCAGCTTATAAAGCGCCGGGTTATCCAGCTCCCACAGCTTGACATCGGACACTGTAAAATGATGTTCAATCCGTTGGGTATGATGCTTTGACAGCGTTACAGCAACAGGTTCCTGGTGGATAACCTGATCATTCAGGTCACACAGGGCAATCTCCAGATTTAACTCACTGTCGTGTAAATCCGGATTGGCAATGTCAATGGCAAGGTGGACTTTCTGGTTGTTATCGTTATCCGGTGCAGTATGAATCCGGGCGTTTTTCACATAAATGTCTGAGACGAGAATCAGCTCTACTTCCCGATAAATGCCGCCATACGTCAAATAGTCCACAACATGGCCAAATGGCGGTATTAATGGATCTTCAGAAGCATCAACAACAACGATGATTTCGTTATCCTGACCCTTTTTTACATAAGGCAATAGATCAATTTCAAAAGGTAAATAGCCACAGTGATGTTCACCCACCAATACCCGGTTGAAAAATACCTGACAGGAAGACATCACGCCTTCAAACCTTAACAGCGCATGACTGGCATCGGCAAAATGCTCAAAGGCTATCTGTTTGCGATAGGCTGATTGAAACTGATAGGCGCGTTCATCAAAATTGTTGTAAGGCAGCTCCCTGTTGGTATGAGGAATATCGACCTTTGAGGCATGGCTTTCCCACGCCAGGGAGTGAATATCAGACGGATCAATATCTGCTATGTATTGCCAGTCAAAATTAAGATGAACGCGCTTTCTCATGACCCGAACTTACTTCAAAATGTCAGTGTTGTATTCTAAGAAAATACCGAAGCCAGTAAGGTCCAGGTTAGTATCCGCACCCACCATGAATCGATAGCTCAAACCTTCACCGCCATAGTTATGGAGCAGTTCCAGGTTGATTTCGGTGTAGTCTTTTTCAGGACTCAGCATCTCTTGATTAAAGGACAACTTACTCAGGTCAGTATCAGTTGCCATGGCTGCAACCCCCTGGAAACGCCATTTCTGCAAACCAACGCTGTCCAGGTCATAACCACCCACGACAAAGTAAGTACGCTGATTAGCCAGGTCGAAGCTGTTCACAACCGCCATATCACCCCAGACAGCGGTACCACCACCGGCCTTTCTGCCATTCTGAGTACCAAAACCCCGGAAGCTGTCCTCACCGATCTGGGTAACACCAAACAGAATATCGAAGTCGCCGGTATCCAGGCCAATACCAAATTCGGTGACATCTGTCTTATGGTCAGAGTTCCGTGTGCCATCACCTTCTTCCATTCCGTACTTAACCAGGAACTTGATGATCTTGCTGCTATCGTAGTTATCTGAGCCGGTCAGGAAGCCTATTGGAATACCGGAATAGACTTCGATAATGCCGTTCTTTTGAAAATCAGGGGCTACTGAGTAGGAGGCGCTGCTGACGTAGTAATCGGTAACGGTATGGAAACCAACGTTGTAAATTTCGTCGTATGAACCGAAGTCTTTATTGTCTTTCAAGTCATCTTTGAAATTAACCGTTTTGGTCGAATGGATATCACTGTAACCCGTAAAGTAATTTGCCCAGGGCTGAATCATGCCCCAGTCCCATTGGTACTGGCCGGTCAGCGATGCACCTTCATAAACTTCGTGCAATGCGCCGTAGGTGTAATCCGGACGGTGCAGCAAATTATAAATCGTGGGCGTAAAACGACCTACAGATAACTTGCCATAGTTGTCCTGATCGCCAAGACGAACCTGAACGTTGGCGTTGCCGAGCTTGCCAACCAGCTTGTCTTTTGTATCATCTTCATAATAACGGCCGTAATCTGAAGACACAGGTAGAGTGATTGGTCCCATCGACATAGAACCACGAACATAACCCTTCTGGCGAAGGTTTGGAGCCGCACCCAGATAACCCAGTTGTACACCAATCACATCGAATAAATAACCGGACTGCCAATCCAGCCAAAGGGATGAACCAATTTCATCCATATTGATTTTGGCAGTACCGGAAATGGGCGCATTTTTGGAATTGAAATCATGAGTACCAGACAGGTTATAAATATTAACCTTGGCTTTCATATCTAAAGTTGAGTCTTGTAGAAAGGCGTCAACACTGGCGTTAGCACAGGATGCTACGGCCATAGACGACATTAGCAACATATGACTCAAAGGTTTTAGTTTCATGATTCACCCCGGTTTCTGTGTTAAGCGCAACAACTTGGCTGTGTTCGAAAAAGATAAAAAGTGAAATTTATTCATATTTTTATGTGAGGCATACTGCTCTCGAAACAAAGAAGCGTCAATACAAAATATGAAGATGGTTCACTTTTTTTGATCTTTGTCAGTTTATGAGGGGAAATGATTAAAAAAGAGACGAAACAGACTCACTCGGTAACATCAATACAGAGTGAGTTTGAGGATTATCGAGTGGTGATCCAGTTGAGAATGTCCTGGTAAAACTCATCACGATTGGTTTCATTAAACAGCTCATGGCGGGCATTTTTGTACAGACTGATATCCACCTGTTTAAGCCCGGCGGATGTTAAAAACCGATACAGTGATTGTACGCCTTTCCCCATCCGTCCAACGGGATCTTTATCCCCGGCGACCAGATAAACCGGCAATTCAGACGACATTTGTCTGGCCGTGGACATAGAATTAATACTTATTAATCCGCCCATAAAGTCATGCCAGAACTGGGTGGTGCATAAAAAACCACAGAGCGGATCGGCGATGTATTTGCTCACCTGTTCCCGGTCCCGGGATAACCAGTCAAAATCGGTTTCAGCATTTTTAACCGTTTTATTGAACTGACTGAAACTGAGCCAGCCTAACAGCCTGGAAGGGTGTCGTTTACCCTGAACAGCCATCTGAATTCTGGCAACCAGTCTGGCCAGATGGAACAGAGCCGGATTTTGATGGTTGGAACCACAAAGAATCAGGCCTTCTAACTGGTCTCCATAGTTTGCCGCATATTGCCTGGCAACAAATGACCCCATGCTATGCCCCATCAGAATAACCTTAAGACCCGTGTTCTGTGCAGCATAAGCGACCACCTTATCCAGGTCTTCAATCACCTTTTGCCAGCCCTGATGGTCATCATAATGGCCCTGCAATTGGGCATTTTTTCCATGACCTCTGTGGTTAGCGCCGAATACGGCTATTGCGTGTTCATTGCAGAACCGAGCAAAGGGCGCATACCGGTCAACGTGCTCTCCCATGCCGTGACTGAGTACAACGGCATGCCTGGCCGGGCAGTCCGGTAACCAGCAGCGGACCTGAATTTCTCTGCCATCGGGTGTGAGCAGTGCATGGCGGGTTGGTGCTTGTGTTTCCACGGCGTTATTCTCCTCCCATCAAACAATTCCATGATTCGGATCAATATATGAATTCGACTCACCTTTTGACAGGGCAGCATAAGAAAAATCATAATAAATGTGAAACCTATTCATATATTTTGCTGTTTTTTATTTTTTGCACTGACCTGCACAAGGTACTGTTATGGATCTTACGTCATCAATTTTTGGCAACAGGCAACCCACTGCCGTTGTTAAAAAAGCCACTAAAGCCAAAGCAAGTTATCTGAAAAAATTTGGCGACGACCGTCATATATCCTACCCGCTGAGCAGCACCTTCAACCCGGTCATCGGCCCGGCACTGGGCGTACAGAATATCAACCTGAATAACACCGGTGAGCCCATTGATACCAAAAAGGGAATTATCATTGGCAATATTCGAATGGGTTATGGCCATTACCGAATATCAATGGCTATCGCCTCTGCAGCCAGACATCTTGGCTATACCCCATACTGGCTGGACCTGAATGCCTATCAGGAAACCACGGGCGGACAGGTGATCAGTCACCTTAACAAACTTTACTCGCTTGGATCCCGTCTTTCCCAAAAATACTCGCTGTTTAACTCGTTATACTGGGAAAAGCTTAACAGTGAAGGTTTCAAAAAACTCAGCTTCAACGCCAAAGATCAGAAAGTCAGTGAGCTAATGGCTACTGTTCTGGGCAATCTGCCTGACGATATGCCATTCGTGGGGACTCATACCTGGCCAGCTCAGGCTGCCATTCATGCCGGAATGAGCAATGTGATTAATGTGGTTCCGGATAACTGGCCCATGGCGCTGCATCTGTCAGAAGGTGCCCGGCATGTGGTACAAACACCCTCCAGTTACTTTGGCTACCGAATGTTAAAAGGCATGGATGGTGACAAGGTGTTAAAGCCAATGCCAGCGGACAGCATTTTTCATACCGGGCATTTTATTGACCATGAACTGCTGGTTGATCTGAAAGGCGATTGCCAGAAGCGGAAGGAGCGCCTGGATAATGGGAAGCCGGTCAGAATACTTCTGACCATTGGCGGTGCCGGCGCACAGTTTGAAATCTATCGATCCATTATCAGGCACCTCCTGCCACAGATTATCAACCGTAAGGTCAGCCTGCTGATCAATGTTGGTGATTATAAGAACGTCTGGGAACAGCTGGTCGCCGATATCCCTGAGCTGCACAAGGCGCATTTGTTGGATAATGACTGGGAGGGTGTTCAGGCTTTCGCCAATCCGGACTCCGATCAGTCAATCGAAGGGATTCACGCATTCTATAGCAGTGATGTTTTCTCCGCCGTTTATACCACCAACCTGCTGATGCGAATCACCGACTTTATGATAACCAAGCCCAGTGAGCTTGCTTTTTATCCGGTGCCAAAGCTGTTCATTCAAAGAGTGGGTGGGCATGAAGCCTATGGTGCTTTAAGATCTGCCGAAATCGGTGATGGTACCGTAGAGTTTGAACAAACCGATGCCGCCATTCAGATGATGCAATTAATGATAGACGACAAGAGTATTATCAAAACCATGTGTGACAATATTCTGAAAGCGCAGTCTGTGGGTGTTTATGATGGGGCTTACAAAACCGTTGAAATGGCTGTAGCTGGGAAAGGTTGAGGCAATTGTACTGACTGAGGAATTGTCCCGGAATAAGTTCCGCTTTGACTGGGACTTGTTAAGCTTGCTGGCTGCTAAAGCACTGGCGGCCTGTCTTTTTCGGGCAGCGGGTAGCGCTTACAGTAAATTTCATAATCAGGCTGCACTGCCAGCAGGAAACCATCGGCAGCCGTTGCATATCTGCCAGAGACCATTAAAATCTCTGGCTTTTAGCCATACTGCCCATCCCGATGTCCATCTTACTTCGTTGCCCGGTCTGTTATGAAACGCTGAGGTCAGAACCCAAAAGCGCTGTGTGCCAAAATAACCATCGGTTTGACCGGGCGCGCCAGGGCTATCTGAACCTGCTGCCCAGCAATAAGAAACGCAGTAAAAACCCCGGCGATGATCAGATGATGGTCGAAGCACGGACACGGTTTCTGAATCACGGTTACTATCAACCTGTCGTTGATGCCTTGATTGATAAACTCAAGTCGTTCGGTAATGAAGCACCGCAACGTATTCTTGATGCCGGTTGCGGTGAGGGCTATTACACATCGGGTATCAAAGAGCAGCTTGAAGACAGCTCAGTCTGTGGATTTGATATTGCCAAACCCGCCATCCTGGCCGCCAGCAAGCGAAACAAAGCGATAGAATGGCTGGTTGCCAGTGTCAGTGAACTGCCACTGATGGGCGAGCAGTTTGATGCTGTGATCAGCATATTCTCCCGCAGTGACTGGCCTGAGTTTTCCAGAGTTCTGAAACCTGGCGGGCATATTGTTCTATTGACCCCCGGCCAGAACCACCTGATGGCTCTTCGCTGCGCCATTTATGATGAGGTACGTCCTTATCCGGAAGATAAACGCCTGCAGGATCTGCCGGAAGATCTTGCCCTGCTGGAAAGCCAGACCATCCATCACCTGATGATGCTGGAAAACACTCAGGCCATTATGGACCTGCTGGCCATGACCCCTCACTACTGGCATGTCAATGCCGGACAAAAACAGCAACTTGAGCAACTGGGTCAGCTGGAATGTGAACTGGAAATGCGCCTGTCGGTGGTACAAAAGCACCACCCATCAGCATAGGTAAAAATACTGTCTTACATCAATTTTACCAAACGTGACTGGTGGTATAACTGAGCCATGGCCATAGCCCGGGGGAGGTCACCATGATTCAGTTAGCTCAGATTATCACCGGCAAAAGTGAAAAAGACCTGTTCACTGTTCTGGCCCTCAAAGCTGATATTATCCTGGCGGTCACATTGACCATGGCCATTTTACAACAGACCATAACCGGCATGGCAACCAGCTGGATGCTGTTACTGGTTGGTTCATTATTCTCCATTATTGTCCTTACAGGTCTTGATAAAGGAGCACGCAAGGCTTTGGCGGGTATTCCCAGCTATATTCCTTATGTATTTGGTATTTACCTGTTCTTTGTAGAGGGATTTGGTCGTTTAACTCAGCTGGTGACAAGCTTCAGTATCGTTAATGCGGCGCTGGTTATCCTGTTCTTTGTGGCTGGTAATGTTGTCGCGACGGTCGGTTATAATGCCGTCGTCTATGCCAGGCGGCTGGAGCAGTCTCATTGATTCTATTTTCAGGGATAATAACCAATATCGAAGACAACTGAACCAGAAGTAATATGAAAAAAGAAGCAGTAACCACCTGGTTTCTGGAAATGACCTCGCAGGATGAATGGCTCCATAAACCCGTCACCCATCCAGATTTTGTCATCCGGGAGTGTCAGGTAAAGCAGTTTCAATTCAACCGATTTCTCTAAATAACAAATTTCACCAGCCAGTGGCTCAACAACGTGATAATCACAATACCCGCAAGGTTCAACACCATACCACTGCGCACCATGTGTCGAATAGGCAACATGCCTGACCCATAGACTATGGCATTGGGCGGTGTCGCCACAGGCAACATAAAGGCACAACTGGCAGCAATAGCGGCAGGGATGGCAAGAATAGCCGGGTCCACTCCCTGTGACATGGCCAGGGCTCCCAAAGGAGGAAGAAAGGCGGCAGTGGTTGCTGTATTACTGGTGACCTCGGTCAGAAAAATAATAATAGTGACAACCAACGCGATGGCCATCAAAGGAGGCATATCCCCAAGGATGTTTAATGATCCGGCAATCCACTCTGCCAGCCCTGTTGTTCGAATCATTGATGCCAGGCTCAGGCCACCACCAAACAATAACAACACATCCCAGGGAAGACGGTGCATCTCCTTCCAGCTCATCAGAAACTCAGGCTTGTTCCAGCGGACGGGCAGGATAAACAATAGAACGGTGGCCACCAGGGCAATCATGGTATCGGAAAGTGCCAGTGCTGGCATCATTGCCCCCAGCCAGGGCCGCAGAACCCAGGCAAGAGCCGTAAGAAGAAAGATCGCGGTGACTGCTTTTTCTGCACCGCTCATTGCACCGTTCTTTTTTTGCTGCGCCTTAATGGACTCTCTTACCCCATGGTTTTCTTCCCCGCCCAGACGGTAGCCAAAATACCCCAGCCAGATGCCGGTAATAGCCAGCAGAATGATCGATGCAGGCAGGCCAATGAGCAGCCAGTGAACAAAACCAATCTGGATACCGTACTGCTCCTGAAGAAAAGCCACCAGTAATGCATTAGGCGGCGAACCGATCAGGGTGCCAAAACCACCGATTGAAGCCCCGTAAGCAATGGCCAGCAACAAAGCGACAGGAAAGCCATGACTCATCTTCCCCTGGTGACGAATCATGGAGATAACTGATAAACCGATGGGCATCATCATAATCGTGGTTGCCGTATTGGAAACCCACATACTGATCAGGGCTGTGGCAATGATAAAACCAAGCACCAGTCGCTTCTCCCCTGTGCCCGTAATCAACATGATTCTCAGGGCTATACGGCTGTGCAGGTTCCAGCGCTCCATGGCAAGGCCAAGCACAAAACCGCCCATAAACAGGAATATTACTGGATGTGCATAGGGAACAGCTGCTTTATCAATGGTGGCCAGACCAAGCATTGGCGACAACACCAGGGGGAGCAGTGCGGTAATCGCCGTCGGGAGAATTTCGACCGACCAGAACACTGCCATCATCATGGTAAGGCCAGCACAGTGCCAGGCCATCTCATTCATCCCGGCCGGGGGGTCAACCAGTAATGTGAATAGCTGCAATACAACGCCAATCAGAAGTCCTGTGAGCCAGAAGAGCGGCTTCCCTTCCTGAGTACTTTCCTGCTGTGCAGACTCTGGAAGCAATTCCGGAGAACCTGATTTCATGATTCGCTCCATTGCATTTGATAAAATTTATAGTCAATTCAACCGTCAATCAGTTAATAGCACCGCTTAGGCCCATCAAACAGCAAGGCTTATGATGAGCTGCGGTAATGATTCACCGTCATTAAGGGTAGACTCTGTTATAATCATTTACCTATTCTGTACCATGGCACACGCCAAGAGCCTGATTTGACTGCACCTATTCTTACCCCCACAGCGTCTACCCGCTTTACCAATCTCTCCCTGCCCGATGCCCTGCTGCAAAACCTCGATACTCTGGGATACCGGGAAATGACCCCCATTCAGCAGAACAGCCTGCCAGAAATTCTGGAAGGCCACGATGTCATTGCCAAAGCCAAAACCGGCAGTGGCAAAACGGCGGCCTTTGCCATTGGCCTGATTGTCAAATTGAAACAGCGGGATTTTGGCTGCCAGGCACTGGTTCTCTGCCCGACCCGGGAACTGGCAACCCAGGTTGCCCAGGAAATCCGGCGTCTGGCGCGCTATCAGCAAAATATCAAGGTTGTTACCCTTTGTGGTGGCCAGCCTATTGGTCCACAGATCGGTTCACTGGAGCATGGTGCCCATGTGGTTGTCGGAACCCCCGGGAGAATCCAGGATCACTTGCGGAAAAAGACCTTATTGAACGATCGGGTCAATACGCTGGTGCTTGATGAAGCCGATCGCATGCTGGATATGGGCTTTATTGATGCCATTGAAAACATCATCGGCCATTTACCAGAACAGCGACAGACTCTCCTCTTTTCAGCCACTTACCCAAGCGGTATCCGGGCATTAAGCGAACGTTTCCAGCATCAGCCGGTTACCGTTACCGTTGAGAGCACCCATAGCCATGAACATATTGAGCAGCGCTTCTATCACGCCGAAAACGCCGACAAACCCGCCATGCTGATCAAGCTGTTGCAACACTACCAGCCTGAGTCCAGCGTAATTTTCTGCAACACCCGGCAAATCTGCAAAGAGGTCGGCACTGAACTCTACGAAGCGGGCTACAAACCGGTAGTGCTGCATGGCGATATGGATCAGAAAGAGCGTGACCAGATGCTGGTACGATTCGCCAATCAGAGCGCCAACCTGTTGATTGCTACCGATGTCGCAGCCCGGGGATTGGATATAGAAAACCTTGCCGCAGTGATCAATTACGATCTGAGCCGGGACCCGGAAGTACATGTTCACCGGGTTGGCCGCACCGGGCGGGCGGGTAAAAAAGGTCTGGCACTGAGCCTGCATACCCGGCAGGAGCAGTACAAGCTGGATAATATCAGCGATGACCTCAAGGCCCCCCTGGTCTTTGGTGACCCGAAAACACTCTCCGGAAACCAACAGCCAGCCCCGGCCCCCATGGTTACCCTGGCCATTGATGGTGGCCGAAAGCATAAAGTCCGCCCTGGCGACATCCTCGGAGCGCTGACCGGAGATGCCGGGATTCCCGCAGACCAGGTCGGCAAGATCAATATTTTTGACTTTACCGCCTATGTGGCGGTCAAACGGGAAAATGCCCGATCTGCACTGAAAAAACTGGAAGCAGGAAAGATTAAGGGCAGAAAATTCAAGGTTCGGCGTTTGTAGTCTTCATTAGCCAATCGTCTCCCGGTGCATGGTTTCAATGAGTTTGACGTGTAAAGTCTCCGTTCACCCTGAGCGTCCTTCGACTCCGCTCAGGATGCACGGAAGAAGGGTGGTTGGTACGATCTATCAGAGTCCGGAGTTTCCGCCTTTAGGCCCTATGGTTCCTTCGACAGCCTCAGGACGACTGGAGTGCGGAGGCACGACAACCGTCAAACTCATTGAAATCATTCAATAGCCCCCTCCTCTGAAAGCCTGATTGGAACTAAATCAGGCTTCTCTTGTCCAAAAGAGGTAAGACACTGACTATTTAATCCAGCACAAGGAGGTAATTGAAATGACTACTCAGATTACACCACCACCCATTTCTGCACAGGGCTTCGGCACTGGTTCGGAGCCAACCCGGTTCGAGCCCCACCCTGAGTACAATCGACCCGCATTTAATGGACATGGTGCCAAATTACAACCACCACACCAGTCGTATTTTGCTCAGCCGAAACGCCAACCTGTACCACCACCTTCGGCTCAACCACCGCGCTTACCTGATAACGTAAAGAGTGTGAATCCTGACATTTCCGTCAATGGCTCCCCTGCCGCAACTCAACCTCCCAAGACTGAAGATCCCGGAAAAATGGCTGAAGCGTTGCAGGCGCTGGGCGATGAGGAACTGCTCAATCGGGGTAAAAACCAACTGGAACAAGCTGAAAAGGCCTATACCGCCTTTGGCGAAATGAACATTGCCCTTAAGGCTCGGGATACCCTTGAAATCTTTGCCGCTTGCGCCAATGGTCTCAAAGGCCCTGGTAGTGTAGGCTGGTATAAAAATTCGCAAGAGATGATTACTGCCTTAAAAAATATTGAGCTGCCCCCCGGCGCGCCAAAAGACCTGACCGTTACCATCACCTTCCCACCACCCAACCATCAGGCCATCTCCCTGATTCCGGTAGGTGCTGGTCTCGAACAAAAAGCGCCTATAGAGATCTACCGTTGTTACGTCCACGCGCTTGGTGCCATGAAAAATCAGGCCCGGGAACTTAATGCAGACCAGGGGCTTGCACAAGCTCAGGCAAAGCTGAATGATCTGCTTGAAACGCTGAAGGCTATCCAGAAAGAAATTAATAAAAGAAAGGAGAAGGGCAAGCTTCCTGTCAGAGCTGCCGATGTTCAGTTTGAAGCCCGATATTATTCCCATGTGGATAAGGGGATCACGATCAGTCGACTGGCAAATGGCGAGGAATTCCCATTCCATGATGCCGCCATTCAGGGCAAAGGCAAGGTTCCCACCCCAGCGCCACAACCCGAAGAAGCTCCGGCTCCAACGCCAGCCCCTGAAGAAGACTGAGCACATCATTCGATAATCTCCGTCCACCCTCGTTCCCCTGCTCTGCCCGGGAACGAGGCATGAAGGCAGCCCCATAAATAACTGTTATTTCATAGGCCATCATTTGCCAAACAGCGCCTTATGGTGTTTGATCAGTGTTTTCATAGTACTGTCATGCTTCCTGCTGTTGCCTGATTCAGCCGATTCACTGGCCTTGTTCAACAGGGTCAGACGAATCGTTCTCTCTGAGGCACCGTTTTCCAAACCAAGAAAAGCGAGCGCTTTTTTCTGCTGTGCAGTGGGTTTGGCCAGAAAACGTCCACTATCCTGAGCCTCGGTGGCAATGTATTTTCTGGCCGTCTTGGCAATATCTTTTGAAACTTTCAGATTACCTGCATTTTTTTGCAACTTGTCAAAGGCATTTTCAATAACACTGGCTTCGTTATAGGTACTCGAAACACCCAGCGTTTTCTTGTCCCTGGCCCTCTCCTCTTTTGGTATGGCGTCTGTTGATTTGGCATTCCTGGTGGCGTTTATCTGACCAGCAACGACAGACTTCACACCACTCACATCAACAGGCTTGTTTACTATGCCCGTTGCTGGCCTCGGGGCAGGTGAAGAGGGAGCAGGTGTGGTACTTGCCGGGGCCGAAGCAGCCCGCAGGCTCTCTTTCCGACGCCTGGCGATCTCGCCGATATTAGCCGTTGATTGACGGACGACCTCAGCCCTCTCCATCGGGGCTGACTCTTTCGCTACATCCGTGGCAAAGTCGGGCTCGGGACTCAGCGTCTGTGTTTTCCCCAGATCACCTTCATCATCAGAGAAGTAATCAGAATCGCTTACCGAGTCCTGAGGTTCTGGGCTCTCAGCGGTAAATTCAGCTTCATCTGGAGTAATAGCCTGAGCCACGTCACTATCATCTGATCGCTGCATCACGCTTTCTGACTGTTCAGAGTCATCAATATCAGTGACTTCATCAGGCTCACTGAAACCTTCATCGACCAGTGTTTCCTCAGTCAACTCCGCTTCGGTCTGGGGCGACTCAGTATCAACATCTATCTGGTCATCGCCAACCGTGGTTGTATCACTGTCGATGTCACTCTCATCTGATCGCTGCATCACGCTTTCTGACCGTTCAGAGTCATCAATACCTGTGACTTCATCAGGCTCAGTGAAACCTTCATCGACCAGTGTTTCCTCGGTCAACTCCGCTTCGGTCTGGGGCGACTCAGTATCAACATCTATCTGGTCATCGCCAACCGTGGTTGTATCACTGTCGATTGGCGCACTATCTCCAGACCTTTCACTTGCACTGACATCTATCCCCTGATTTTCGTCTGGCGCGGTACTATCATCGCCGGAGACTTCTGGCTCCGGATTTTCGTTTAATGCGGTACTATCATCGGAGACTTCTGGCTGCGAATTTTCGTCTAGTGAGATACCATCATCAAAGACCTCTGGCTCCGGATTTTCGTTTAATACGGTACTATCGCCGGAGACCTCTGGCTCAGGATTTTCGTTTAATGCGGTACTATCACCGGGGACCTTTGGCTCAGCAAACAACTTTTCGATGCCATCAAGCTCACTGTAATCTTCCTCCTGATTGTCGTCTAATGCGGTACTATCACCGGAGACCTCTGGCTCAGCAAACAACTCTTCGATGCCATCAAGCTCACTGTAATCCTCCTCAACTGATGTTTGCTCAGTCGATTTTGCTTTGGTCTCGATCGTTTGAGTATCATCCTCGTTCTCAATTGACTGAGTATTATCTTCATTCTCTATCGACTGAGTATCAGCTTCAGTCTCAATCGGCTGAGGATCAACTTCGTTTCTGATCGACCCAGCATCAACATCACTTTCAGCGACAACTCCATCAAGCCCACTGTCACCATCCCCGGCTGATGTTGTCTCTGTCGATTCCTCTTCTGTCTTGAGCGACTCGGCATCACTTTGATCGACTTTACCGGCGGATAAACCACTGTCTAATGCTGCATTGTTGGCGGAGTCCCCTGGCTCAGCAAACAACTTTGCGATGCCATCAAGCTCACTATCATCCTCCTCAACTGATGTTTTCTCAGCCAATTTTGCTTTGGTCTCAATCGTTTGAGTATCATCTTCGTTCTCAATTGACTGAGTATTATCTTCATTCTCGATCGGCTGAGTATCAGCTTCAGTCTCAACCGGCTGAGTATCAGCTTCAGTCTCAATCGGCTGAGGATCAACTTCGTTCCTGATCGACCCAGCATCAACATCACTTTCAGCGACAACTCCATCAAGCCCACTGCCACCATCCCCGGCTGATGTTGTCTCTGTCGATTCCTCTTCTGTCTTGAGCGACTCGGCATCACTTTGATCGACTTTACCGGCGGATAAACCACTGTCTAATGCTGCATTGTTGGCGGAGTCCCCTGGCTCAGCAAACAACTTTGCGATGCCATCAAGCTCACTATCATCCTCCTCGACTGATGTTTTCTCAGCCAATTTTGCTTTGGTCTCGATCGTTTGAGTATCATCCTCGTTCTCAATTAACTGAGTATTATCTTCATTCTCGATCGACTGAGTATCAGCTTCAGTCTCAATCGGCTGAGGATCAACTTCGCTCCTGATCGGCTCAGCATCACTTTCAGCGACTCCACCAAGCCCACTATCAATATCCCCGGCTGATGTCGTCTCTGTCGATTCCACTTCTGTCTTCAACGACTCAACATCACTTTCCGCGACGCCACCAAGCCCACTGTCGCCATCCCCGGCTAATGTTGTCTCTGTCCATTCCTCTTCTGTCTTGAGCGACTCGGTATCACTTTGATCGACTTCACCGGTGGCTAAACCACTGTCTAATACTGCTTGGTTGGCGGAGTCCACTGGCTCAGCAAACAACCCGGCAACGCCATCAAGCTCATTGTAATCCTCACCGGTACCGCCGGTTTGCTGAGTAGCATCGGGCTGTGGACTGGTGTCTATTGCAGAGTCTGTTTGCCCGGAAGGACCCTGCATGATGCCGGGGATCAGCGAAGTGTCTCCTATAACAGGATTATCAAACGTCACTGCTACTGCGATATCTTCCGGGGGGGCTGTATCACCTCCGGCATCCGCAGAGTTGATGGCAATATCCTGATCAGCCGGGCTTGTATCAGTCAGACCCTGCGCTGTTGTTTCAGGCCTTACAGAGCTGTCATTGTCCGGCCCCACCTCAGGCTCGGTTTGAGAAGGCTGGTTCGTTGTGGCTGTATGCACTGGCCCTGCCAGAGAACTTCCCATTGTTTGTTGTTGAGCTATCGGACCACCATCAATGTGCGTGGCACTGACAGAACCGTCCTCAACTCTGGCCCGCACATTGATGGTCAGCAGACATTGTCTGTTCTCAAGTCTGGCCAAGTCATTAATACCCGAGGACTCATCTCCGATTTGTTGATCGATGTCAGAGACTTGCTGTTTCAGATTAGCGATTTCCCGGTCAGTGCTGGCCTGATCAAATGATGCGAAGTTTTCCTTGTTATGCTTGTCAAGAATCTCTATGGCTTTCTCCATCAGCTCGCCCAGGTTGGTCTGATTTTCCAACTCTTCCCCCGGGGGGATCAGGCTCAACTTTTCGCCACTTTTAAGGGTAATTTTGACCTTCAGGGCGGGCGGGAAATTTGTCTTTTGAAGTGCCTCAAGAGCCCCCTCCGGGCTATCGTTCTGAGCCTTTTTCAATTCAGCTACTGACTTTTTCAAACCACTCAGAGAGGCCGTTACCGCCTTTTTTTCACTACTTTTCTTAAGCAGTCCGTCGGCCTGTTTGAGCAGCTGGCCTTGCGTTTCCTTCAGTTCTGCCTGGCCAGGTTTATCCAGCTGATCACCCTTAACAGAGGGCAGCGATTGATCAGTAGCCTGTTGGATATTCCTGTCACTGAGCGCTTTATCACCGATGGCATTCCCCGTATGGTCAAAACTGTCTACCCCCGATTGGCTCACTTGTGGTTGCACATCCTGCATGACTTCAGCCTGATGAGTCGCAAATTTGCCCACAGTCGTTTGAGACGATGGCAGTGGCACCGAAGCATGTTGGGCTGAGCTGGGGTCAATGGCACCAGAAGGGATGCTGCAAAGTGGGTATCTCAGGAAATTGTGCATGATTCATAACTGGTCAGAAGTATTGCCATTGCTATCGGCAGCAGTCAGGAATTAGCAAACCATCAGCCAAATGAGCGTAGTACTTATTCCAGCATACCCAGCCCAATGCCGGATCCTGGCTTAGGGTACCCAATAGTTCATCATATTCCTCCGGACACCCCAGCTGCTCGTAAAGCACATAGCTTGACGCAAGACCAAAGCAACAGCCTTTACTGAAATTATAAAGTCTTGCCTTATCCGAACCATCAAACCGGGTTGATAGTGACATCAGGCTCTTAAGCAAAAACGGATATCTGATCACACTGAACCCGATCAGTCGGCGGGAGTGGCTCTGTTTTCATAGGCCTTCCTGACACAACATGACCGATCGCAAAATGTCGCTTCATTCATCCGAGTGGTCACTGGTTGCTGGCCGCGATGGTTCCATCAGGATGCGATCACGAACTGACTTGTCCAGGCCTTGCAGCGCAGAGATAGAGGATGCCCAGAGTTTATTGGCAACCCCGCCCAGCACCCAGGCATAAAACACCTGGGCCGCCAATACCGAAGGGGTCTGTTTGACCATGATTTTCTGGAAAATATCTTTATGGGACAAACCCAGGGCCCGGGCGTTTGCGTGGGTTTTCAGAAAATTATTCAGCACCCCGACAACTCCGCCCAGACTTGTCTGGATAACCGTCATTTGTGCCAGGGATATCTCTCCGGCCTGATGACGGGCAATCAGATGGCGATCATTGCGGTCCAGACTAAACATCAGGAAAGTACTGAGAAAATTGCTGGCACTGCCACGCACAGGGTGTGCCAGCAACCCTTGCAGGAAGTGTTGAGGCCCTACCGCTGATGTATTCTGCCGGACCTGTCGGTAGACCTGCATGGAGGTCATGGGCTGACTGGCGCAGGTCATCATGGCCGACGAGGCCGCATCCACCAGCAGGTTTAACTTTTCCTGTGGCTGTTTTGTTGAAGGAATATCTGTTTCATTGATGTTCGCCAGCCTGCTGATGGCCTGTTCACTGGCCAAACGGGCGGTGTCAGCGATGAGATAACGAATGCCGGTGCGGCCCAGGGCAGGCAGCCACCCCCGTGACGAAAACATAAGGTGCAGCTCAGGCCGTTTTCCATCGTATTGTGACTGCATCAATGGCCTGGCCAGGGAGGTGGTTATTGGCGTATTCATCAAGGCAGGTAATAACATGCTGTTGCCTGCCAAGGCCGTCAGTGTGGTCAGCCGGTATCCCCAGGACAAGACCTGAACCTGCTTTTCTGCCGGTTGAACGTCTGCTTTTTTTGGGTGCTCCGCAGGGGCTGACGATGAAGAGGTCGCAGACGGTGAAACAGGCATATTTTGACCTCCGGACAGGATATTTACGTTATAGTTGGGTTTCCGGCTGATGTCATGAAATTAACCTACTATTCTGATTACTCATTTATTGTTTCACCGGAACAACAACGAAATAAAAAACCATGCTTGCATCTGCACAATACTTTCAACCTCCGGGCATAATGCCTTCATTATTGCCTGCACCTGATAACCAGGCTGACAATTCAACAATTAAACCGATAACAGCCGAAACACACACTCAATATGACTGGGCAAAAACACTCTCAAAGTCCATTTTCCAAAGATTTATTAAACATGCACAGGCCGCACGATTTATTTCCATGGACTTATTACAATGGGAGTCATTAAAAGAAATCAGTACAATTTTAACCATCTGGGATACTCTGAAAAAACACATTCCCTACAGCCCTGATGATAAATTGATCGTTTTAGATGTGGGTGCGGGTCCAAAACCAAAACTGGGGGCATGGATAGCTTTAAATACTGACTGGCCAGTGCTGTCCATTGACCCGGTATTACAAACACCAAAATCAGTACTGCCTGACAATCTGACGCTGATCGCCAAGCCTGTCGAAGAGGTTAATCTATCGGAAAAATATGATCTGTCAGAATATCATGTGGTTGTTTTAATGATGCATGCTCATGTTTCAACGGAGCAGGCATGCCTGCCAGTCAAGACTTGCAAACGGCTCTCATTGATTACCATTCCATGCTGCGGGTTTACTTCCAGACAGAACAGCATTCATAACGTCCCCTTTGATTTTGAATTTGAAGCCAGAGATATGTCACCCACCCGTGGCACTGTGCGGGTATGGCGTTTCAAATCCTTTCCTATCATTCCGACTCGACCATTGCAGAAAGATAAATGTATTGGCATTGAAGAGGTGAATGAAGTCCATCCGCTATACGCAGAAAAAAATGTTCAGCATATTAAAGTGGATACTGCCAATATATATTCTGAGTATGACGACACTATTGAACATATTGATCATTTTATCAATCACTGGCAAATGTCACTACGTTCTTCCCGACATCTAATGTCTGAAGATGTATTTAGCAACCCCTGGTTATTCAGGAAAAACAATATGATTAGCTGGTTATCCCGAGCCATTCATATTGAGGGGATTGCAAAAGAAATATTGCCTGATAAATACGCTGATAGAAAGACTCAGGAGAGTGTATCAGTCGTTATTGTCGAAGCAGGAAGAACCCCCCGTTTTGGCGCATGGCTGTCCGGCAAACTGAAGAAAAAAATGATATCTATCTGCAAGCCCTCTGATAGCAAGCAACTTTCACCTCACTGGAAGGTGGGTGTTAATCTTGAAACATGCAGCCTTGAAGATCTGGATATTGAGAAAAAAAACTATGTAGTTATCGTTGTCAGCGATGAGTTTACACCGGACGGGATTGCGCCTCTGTTTCATCAGGCAAATCGACTATCAATGATTTTTAATACCAGCTACCCATGCCATCGTCGTGGACAAATCAAACCAGATGAAAGCCGACTGATCTGGAATGTCATATCGCCACTCAGAAGGTTTCATATCTGGCACTCAGTGCCTTTATCAGGCAGAACCTGAAGCGCTCCCGGTATTGGAACTATTCCCTTTTCGAGTGGTCATATATTGCACAATAATTCAAACGGTTGCTGAGTATCGATATGATCCATTCAAAATTGGCCCCATTCCCTCCCCTTGTTCATTTTAAAGATGTACTGAAAGCGAACAGTGAAACAGAAAAAAAGGTTAGCGCCGCTCTGTCTGTCAACCACCCCGATATTGAGTACCAGCCTGCAAATCATCCAAAAAAAATCAGAGAATACAAGCACATTGAAAGCATTACCGCCCCCTTGCCAACCAACAATTCTGACAAGTTATTTGCTTGCATTGTGGAAAAAGTGAATGAATTGATTAACAAGGATGCTACTGAATTGATTCATTATCTGAACAATGCCGACACGGTCGAAAAAATCAAATCACTGAAGGCCGAAGAAACATCAAAGCTCACCTGGATACTGTTTAATGGCCTTAATCGCCCTGACCTCCAATCCGCTATAGCCAGTCAAACCGGCCAATATCTGGTTTCCCGCCCAACGTCAGACCAGTTTATGGTGGGCTTCACAGGCAGCCTTATTGAAGAAAGCGGGCTATTGAAGCAAGCAGAGCGTGCAGGCGAAAACGTCTGGCTGGATGTCTTTCGCGCTCAGAATGCATCACATCTGCCAGAAAGCTCTACCAGACAATTATCGTTTCCTGTGGCCAGTGAAAATGAGGAGTACTTTGGGCTTGTTGATGGCAAAGCAACAAAAAATATTGCCGAATCCTGTCCAATCTGCCGGATTCCACAGACAGATCCCGGTGAGCACAATAAAATTTTCCACCCGAATAATCTGATGGCATTTGGGCCCGATCACCAACTCACCACACTGATTTATACACAAGATTTTTTAGCGTTCATGGCTGGCGACCAGTTAACTGCCGGGGAAAAAGAACGCCTGTTTCCACCGGCCCTGTGTCGCCTGTTTAATGAAAATGGCATCAATTACTCTGCCTTCAGTGAGAGCGCCCTGATTTTACCGGAAGCATTTCTCAGTCCTGCGCTATGCCAGGATATCGATAATTTACGAAACTTTGTCGTCCTATATATTGCTGAACACATATTCAATGGTGTTGACACTCCTGAGAAACTTACAGCGCTTACCAGGTGTTGCCGTTCGATGATAGAGTTCAGTACGCAAATACCGGTACTTGCCAGGGTCGGTGCTGAGATAGAAGCATTGCTTCAAGCGCAAAATATCCCAAAACCCAATGGTACCGTTGCGGATCGTTACTATGTCCAGAAATTTCCTGCTGCTATTCGATGGGAATCTATCCGGAGCAATGAACTCGACACTCCCAAACGTCTGCTCGCCCTGAATATGTTGCAACATCTCAATACCTACTCTTTCCTTGCTGGCAATAATGGCACGAACCATGAACAGCGCTTTTTCCAACGGGAACAAATGCAGGGCATCGTTCGCAAAGCCATGAACAAAGTCTGTGCAGACAGCGGCAGTGATTTACGCCCGGGCTCAGCGCCCATTTTTATTGGGTTTATTCCGCCGGTCATTGCCAACGCTATTGCCAGACAGCACGGTTTTCTTGACAGCAACTGGGCCGGTAATTTTTTACACGGCAAATATTCTCACCCATTGGCCCTCACCTGCCTGGCCAATCTCGCTAACCTGGATCAGACCCTGTTGAAAACCATCGTAGATAAGCATTTCTGGTCCATCATTCTCGATCAAAACCCATACAATCTCATTGATATAGAACTTGCATTCGCGGACTTACCATTTTTACGCGTTAACCACAGGGCAGCAGTCGCTAACTTTGCGACTTCACCTTTTAAGCATCAACAATTACTCACCACCGGACAGCTCTCGGTCAACCTGAAAGACATAGCCAAAGTGATTTCAATTCACCCTGTCGAAGCACAGGGTGATTTACTGCAAACACTTACCCGACGTATGGGGATGGAGGACACGTTAACATTGGATAAGCTGCAACAGATAACCGAAAATATCCGGGTTCTTGAACTGGTGTTGTCAACCAAACACCTGAATTCAATGGAGGCGATGTACAAGGTAGATACAGATTCCAAAGATTTACCAGGGCACTGGAGGATTGAAAGTCCTGAAGGATTCCAAATTGGCAATACAACGTCCTCTGGTACTCAATTTGCAAGAATAAAAGCAAAAAAATATTTCCATAAAGATGGCTATCAGATTAAAGGAATCATCATAACTGATAAGAACAACATGTGTGATGAGAACCTGACATTGTTGGATATAACGAATGAGGAGAAGATTGAAAAATGTCACGCCTTTATCGTCTTTCCACCGGACTGCAAATACCAACAAAGTGAATTGGATAAAATGTAACTACATTTGCGGTGGTTTAACCCGGATATTTCATAAACTGCCCCGTTCTCGCTTGTCCTTTGCCACTCTAAGGGAGTTGAAATATCCGGGTTAAAGGGCCAACACACCAACGCCAATAAATATCACCACCAGCCAGAAAACAGAAATCTTCAATGCACGCAGCAGGAAACAGCCAATCAGAACCAGAGCCATCGCCATCGCCGAATGCACCGCAGAGGTAAATACCGGCGAGTAAAGTGCAGACAGCAGCAGCCCGACAACAGCAGCGTTAATACCGGCAATCGCCCCGGCAATCCGGGCCCGTGCAGCCAGAGCCTGCCAGGCAGGAAGGACACCAATCACCAGCAGAAAACCGGGCAGGAAAATAGCCAGCGTCGCGGCAATGGCTCCCAGAACCGGAGTCGACCCTGAAGCAAAATATCCGAGATACGTAGCCAGGGTAAACATCGGGCCAGGTACCGCCTGGGCTGCGGCATAGCCAGTCAGGAAGGTATCGGTGCTGATCATGCCTTCCGTTGTGCTCTGCAGCAATGGCAGAACCACATGGCCACCGCCAAACACCATACTGCCCGCCTGATAGAAGTCACTGATCACGGCTGCCAGGGGGGAATAATCAGCCAGCAAAGGCAGGCCTAACAGTAAAATGGCAAACAGAATAAGTGGCCAGAAAACAAAGCGGCACCTGATCTGGTTGTCGTCCTTGCCCGGCAACCAGCGATAACCAATCAGGGCAGCTGCAACCAGAATAGCCATCTGAACCAGAATACCAGGAAACACCAGCAACAGGGCGGCACTGAAAATACACAGACTAATAGTCAACTGACTTTTACAGAAAGACCGGAACATCTGCACCGTGGCATCCGCCACCACAACAACGGCCAGCAGTTTCAAACCGGCAATCATCCCCTGGTACCAGTCAGCAGACAGAAACAGCTGACTGCTCATGGCTACCGCCAGCAGAATCGCAAAAGACGGTAAGGTAAAACCGGCAAACGCTGCAATGCCGCCGGGCAATCCTGCCTTCCGGTAGCCCAAGGCAAAGCCGATCTGGCTGGAACCGGGGCCCGGCAGGAACTGACTGAGAGCAATCAGTTGAGCATATTCAACATCGGTTAACCACTGGCGTTTTTCAACGAAGGTATTACGAAAATATCCGATATGGGCAGCCGGGCCGCCAAAGCTGGTCCAGCCCAGCAGGAAAAACCGCCAGAAAATAGTGAATAACTTAGCCACAGGCAACTTACCAAAATATTAATAATGTTATTAGCCAATGATAAACAGCTGTTGTTTATTATGTATATTGATTCTTTTTTCTGATCAAAAGCAATACCACCAATATTCAGGTCAGACTGGTCGGGCATTTCTTTTTTGAGCACAACAAACCCGCCACCTTTAAATACCCTGTTTACAGTTTTCTGGTCATGCTTAAAGACTTTCTGCCCGGGCGCTTTCGCAAAGGTTAACCAGGATATTGAATTTTCGGGCAAATAATGTGTCTGATCCAACACTCTTGTCAGCTTAAAGTGACCAATTATGCAGCCCAATACCTTATCATCTCAAGGGATGGCCAGTTTTGTGGAAGGACAGTCATCCAACACCGCTAAACCAGAGGATAGCCAGCCCCGGGGTGTGGCCTACGCCCGTAACGTCGTTGCTGCTCACAGTCGTTTACCCGGACTCGCCCCGGGGCATGGCAGCGAACATAGCGTTCCCGGGGAGCGACCCGCAGATGATGCAGATACACCGCCAGACACCGACTTAATCGCCCGGGTAATAACAGAAACAAAAGTTTTGTCAGCCCGGAATGAGCCGTTACCCCATAGCGGTATTAAGGTTATCACCGCTGGCAGTTATCGACCCGACGCGCTCAGTAAACCAATTGGCAAGACTGTGGCCTGTGACGATTCTAACCTCCCTTGCGGGCACACCTACCAGCCATATGTCTGGCTATCCCCTTTTGCCCATCGTCTGCTGACTCCCACTATTGGGCAGTATGCATTTATTCAGCGTTGGGTCATTGATCAGCTGCGGATGTCAGAGGCTGAGGCCCGGCAAGACTTTCTGGCGCGGTTTGAACACCGTCTGGTTGATTATGGTTTTACCGGCCCTGACGGGGCAGAAAAAAATTACGGCGTATTTGCCAGAGCGAAAGTACCAGAAGGGGAGTTGCTCGGGATCTATTCGGGTATCGGGTATGTACTCAACAAACCATCGTGGACTAAAAAAAATCACAATTGGAAACTTGAATATTTGCATCAGAAGTTTACTGACGATATGCCAGATTTCATGAGTTACTACCGAACCATGATGGCCGGTCTCAGGGGTAAAGAGCAAACGCAGCGCACGCTTTCAAAATACACTCAGGAAGGGGCGGTTAACGACCCCTTTAGTCTGGTCGCCATTTTGCCGGACAACGAGCGTTATACGCCTTTTCACTTTGTGAATTCCGCCAACAGGACCGAAGATGTCAATACGTCTGTGGAGTTTATCGCTATCACAACCGATTTTGGCAATTTTACGATCCCCGTCTCTATTGCCGTCAAGGGCATTGCTGCCGGACAGGAGTTATTGATGGATTACTACGTCGATCCTGATGCCCACAAACAATCGTGCCTGGCGGGGACCGCAGCTGAGGAAAAAGCACGTTATAACAAGATTTTGCAAAGTCGTCTTGCCATAGTCAGAAAACTCAGTGATGATGTGCCCGGCAAAACGCCAATATCACCGTTTGTTGCCGCACCGGCTTATTATGTGTCGGAAGAAATCCGAAAACACAATCAACGGTCAAGTCACAAAAGAACATTACTCCCGCGACATTGACGTATTTCGCGGTTGAGGTCGTGTGGGTGTGCTGACCTTGTTTTTTCGATACTCCCTGGACGAGACTTTTCCGGCAGGTGCAGCACCCGCAACCACCTGTCGCTCACTTACGTCAGGCGTTGTATTTCAAGCGGTAACTATCAGCAACCATTCCCCTATCCGCCCCCCCTGGCCACATCACTGCCTCGTACTCCGAACACCGAATTCGGTAATCACCTCGTTGACGATAAGAATCATTTTCAGTTCAATGGTCGGTTATAAATTAGCACAATAGAACCATTTTAAATTCATCGCGCTTTCTTCCTCGGCATGCCAATATCTTCCTGAACAAGCAGTCGCAGCAGGCAACACAGAAAGCGATATGAAAAGTGTTAAACGCCCAGCACCCAAAAGGCCGTTCATTGAAACTACTCTGGAAACTCCGGTTTATTCTGAAGGACTACTGGCAGCAATACCTGCTGGCCTTTATCTGTCTGCAGATTGTCTCTGTCCTGAACCTGTTGCCACCCTGGCTGATTGGCCATGTGATTGACAGTATCAAAGACAACAGCCTTACCAACCGGGAACTGGCCGGTTATGTTGCCGGGATACTGATTACGGGTATCGTCGTCTATGGCTTCCGATATATCTGGCGAGCCAAGCTGTACGGTGCTTCCATTGAGCTGATTCGTCAGCAGCGCAGCCGGTTGTTTGCCCATTTCACCCGGCTCTCTCCGGAGTTTTACCAGCACCATACCACCGGTGACCTGATGGCCCATGCCACCAATGACCTCAATGCGGTTGAGGAGAGCGTTGGGGTCGGGATCATGACCCTGGTGGACTCCCTGATCGCCGGCTTTACCGTTCTGTTCGCCATGATATTCCTCGTCAGTGGTCAACTGACCCTGCTGGCGATGCTGCCTTTCCCGGTACTGGTCTGGGCGACCAAGCGCTACGGTGTGGCCTTGTACTCACGCTTTGGTCGCTCTCAGGCTGCTTTTTCCAATCTGAACGAAGAGACCCGTGAATCCATCACCGGTATTCGTGCGGTCAAAGCACACCAGTTGACTGAACGACAAACCCGGCGTTTTGAACAGCTGTCCATGGAGGCGGTGGCAGCGAACAGCCGCGTTGCCAGGGTCGATGCCCTGTTTGGCCCGAGTATCAGCCTGTTTTTCGGGCTCTCTTTTGTACTGGCCCTGGTGGGTGGTGCCTGGCTGATCAGCCATGGACAGATGACGGTGGGCCTGTTAACCAGTTTCACCCTTTACCTTAGCCAGATGCTCGGCCCCATGCTGCAATTTGGCTGGCAGTTCAATGTCTTCCAGCGCGGCAGTGCCTCCTGGGGGCGTCTGGAAAAACTGCTGTCCCGCCAGCCCAAAGTGAGTAATGCACCGGATGCACGACAGGCTCCGGACGACACACGTCTTTCGATAAACATCCGGTCATTTGGTTATGACTCCGTTGCGGACCAGAAGCCGGTACTGCAGGGTATCTCTGCCGAGATACCCGCAGGCGCATTTATCGGGATTACCGGTCGTACCGGCAGCGGTAAAAGTACTCTGCTCCGGCTGATCCTGCGTGAATTTGATTTGCCTGAGGGCTCCTCCATCCAACTGGGCAATATTCCGCTGCCACAGCTGAGTGTGGCATCCCTGCGGAAAAAACTGGCCTGGGTCCCCCAGGAGCCCATGCTGTTCTCCGGCACCATCACCGACAACATTCGCTTCTCCACACCGGATGCCAGCCAGCAGGCCGTCGAACAGGCCGCCAGACTGGCAGCTATCGATGACGAAATCATGGGCTTTAAGGATGGCTACAACACCCTGCTGGGTGAGAACGGCATCAACCTGTCCGGAGGCCAGAAACAACGTCTGGCACTGGCCAGGGCCCTGCTGGCTGACAGTGAAATATTGCTGCTGGACGATGCCTTCAGTGCCCTGGATATGAAAACCGAAGCCCGTATTCTGAAAAACCTGATGGCCATGAAAGGTAAGAAAACCATCATTCTGGTCACGCAGCGGCTACCCGAGCTGATTAAGGCGGACCATATTCTGGTACTCGATCGTGGTCGTATTATCGAGCAGGGCAACCATGAACAGCTGCTCTCTAACGGTAAAGAAGCCACCGACTCGCCTGAACAGAATACGACCGAACACTGGTATGCAAAAATCTTCCGACAGCAGGCAAGAGCCCTGCTGCACCCCCTGGAAGTGAAGCCCGATGCCGTGAACAAACGGTCCGATGTTGCCTGAGGAATAATGCAGTGATCGCCAACGACGAGAAAAAAACATCAGGCTACCGGGGGCTGGCCAGGCTGGTTCGCTATGCCAAACCCTATCAATGGCCGTTTCTGGGTGCCTTTCTGATCCTGCTGCTGGCCACCAGCCTGGAAATGCTGGCACCGTGGCTGATGAAGATCATTCTGGATGAACATATCACCCCCGGAGTGAATGATGCCCTTCATGAATATATGGGCCTTGCCATCATGGGTGCAGCCCTGTTTGGTACTTATCTGGGTTCGGCCATTCTACAATACATACAAAATGTGATGTTTCAGGAAAATGCCCTGAAGGTGGTGCACGACATTCGACGGATGCTATTCGCCCATGTGCTGAAGCTGCCCATGTACTATTTTGACAGCGAACCAACCGGCCGTCTGGTGTCCCGTATTACCAATGACTCGGAAGTGCTGCGCCAGATGTTTGTGGGCGTGATTCCGGCGATTCTGCAGGCCTTTTTCCGGGTGGTGGGTATCTTTATTGCCATGGCTCTGCTGGATATCCGACTGATGTTGATGACGGCGCTGCTGATTCCGGTCATGCTGCTGGCGATTCACCTCTACCAGAAAATCAGCCACCCCGTCATTCACGGAGTTCGCAGCCAGCTGGCCAACATCAATACCCGTGTCAACGAATCCCTCAATGGCATGCGTATTATCCAGGCCATGGGACAGGAAGCGCACCTGCAACAGCAGTTTGACCGGGACAATGAACAGTGGAGCCAGCTCAAACAAAAGAACATCAATATCGACAGCCTGCTGCTGATGCCTTTCACGCACCTGCTCAATGGTATTGCCCTGGCCGTTGTGGTGGGCTGGTTTGGCTACCGGTCCGGGTTTTCTCTGGTCGAAGTGGGTACGCTCTACGCCTTTATCAATTACCTTGGGCGATTCTTTGAACCTTTCCGGCAGATCACCATGCAGATGAGCAGCCTGCAGCAATCTCTGGTGGCCTCGGAAAGACTGTTCCAGGTATTGAACGAAAAGACAGAAGACACTCACTATGGTCAGGGCAATGGTCAGAGCCCGGAGATTCATAGCGGTAAGCTGGCATTCAATAACGTAACACTGTCTTATGACTCGAAAAACCTGGCGCTGGATAATGTCAGCTTCACCGTCGAGCAGGGGCAGTTTGTTGCCATTGTGGGTCACAGTGGCAGTGGTAAAAGCTCGGTGATCAACCTGTTGATGCGCTTCTATCAACACCAGGAAGGCCAGATTCTGATCGATAACCAGCCTTTGTCCACCCTGCCGGAAGACACATTGCGCCAGGGGTTGGGTCTGGTATTCCAGGAGCCTTATATTTTCAGTGGCACGATGGCCGAAAATATCAGCCTGAACCATCGCCAGATCACCGATGAACACATTCAGGCAGCGGCCAGAAAAGTGCATGCGGACCCGTTTATCCGGGGGCTGGAAGAAGGCTATGAACATAAGCCCGGCCCCGGAGGCAAAGCACTGTCCACCGGTGAAAGGCAGCTATTGTCATTTGCCAGGACCATTGCCCAGAATCCGAAAATTCTGCTGCTGGATGAAGCCACCGCCAATATCGATGGTGAGACAGAGCACCATATTAAAGAGGCGCTGATTACTCTGCGGGAAAACCGGACCACCATTGCCGTGGCTCACCGTCTGTCAACCATTCAGGATGCCGACCAGATTCTGGTGATGGATAAAGGCAAAATTGTTCAGCGTGGCACCCATGAACAGCTGCTGCAACAGGAAGGACACTATCGCGATCTTTACCTGGCACAGCAAACTGAAGAGCAGCTGGGCAGCACTGCGCAGTCAGGCCTGATGGTGACCGCAGCCAGCGCCTGATAACCCGGCCATAAACTAATAATGAATAATTGGGCTGCGGGGCTTATCCCCCCCCCTGTTGGCAGAGGATGTCATCGGCAGTTTTTCTATTTCTGTACGAAAGTTTGAACTTTTCCGGTTTTTTGTAACCTAAGTACTAAAACACTATGAGGAATAGACTGACCTATGCATATTTCAGCAGCCCAACCCGCAATGTGCGAGTTGTTAGAAGATATGATCTCGGAGGTAAGAGAATATGAAAACGAATGCCCCATCTGCTACGAGCAACTCGATGGGCGTCAAGTATCTCCCGTCATCGTGACTGAATGTCAGCATCGCTATCATGTGAACTGTTTCGCTGAACACATGCGTGAAACACCTATAACCTCTCGCTCGGCGTGTCCGATTTGTCGGCAATTTCCGTTACCGGCGGTACGAGAATCGGGTGCCTTGCTTCATGAAGACTCCCCCTATTGCGAAGATCTGCCATTGCAAGCCTGCAGAACTGGAGACGTGGAAACGTTACAAAAATTGTTGACGCAGGATAAAACCATTGCCCGGAAGACGTTCAGATCTGCAGTTACAGGGAAAAATGTTTATTTACTGTACGTGACTGCCTTCAAGGGGCATCTCGCCTGCGTTCAAACCCTGATTGCTGCTGGGGCAGATGTCAACGCCGCCCTGGCTGATGGGTCTACCCCTATGTACATTGCTGCCCGGAAAAACTATAGCGACATCCTGCAAACCCTGCTCAATGCAGGGGCGGATCCCAACGCCGCCCCTTCTGAGGATGGTATCACCCCTTTGCACATCGCTGTCTACAAGAACAACATAGACTGCTTGCCAACCCTGCTCAATGGCGGGGCTAATATCAACGCTGTCACGGCTTCAAGATCCATGCTTCCAAGAGCCACCCCTTTGCACATCGCTGTCTGGCGAAATAGCATAGCCTGCCTGGAACCCCTGCTCAATGGCGGGGCCAGTATCAAGGCTACCACGACTTCAGGAGCCACCCCATTGAAACTCGCAGTCCTCCTGAACAATGAGACCTGCCGACAAGCCCTGATCACTGCCGAGGAGAATCTAAAAGCCCACTCAAAAAAAAGATGGAGATTATTTAGCTTTAATAAAAAACCACGATAATCAGAATTATCCGGTTTTAACTGCATCGTCAACGCCACTGCTTACCGGAGTATGTCTTACGCAACTCTTCTGTAGGGATTAACCAATTTGTCACAAACCTGTTTTTTGTCAGTGGCAGAGCCCGCCTTCTGGTAATCCCTTGCGTAACAACACGACAGAAGTTTAACAGCTACTTTTTTGCGGACAAAAAAAAGCCCATCATCAAGATGGGCTTTTCTGATATGGCGCGCTCGGGAGGATTCGAACCTCCGACCGCCTGGTTCGTAGCCAGGTACTCTATCCAGCTGAGCTACGAGCGCGCTGCGTCAACGAGGGCGAATCATACTTAAATTCCTGCCGGAGTCAACAATAATCGTTCAACTCACTGGCAGAAAGGCTGACCTCGGCAAACCAGCGTATATTCAGAGAAACACTCAACTGCCCTGGGCAGACTGTCAAGGCTGTTTGTCACCATAGATGAAATCATGCAACTCTCTAAACTGATGGCGAAGATCGCTCAACATAGTTTTGGAATGATCTTCAGCACATGAATGCCCATCTCGTTTTATTTCATCGTAGGCAAATCCAGTGGTTACCAGGCCGTAAATTCCAAAATTAATACCCTCAGCAATCAGCATGGTTGGGTTTACAAGCACCGGCAAAGAGGCCACGACCCCAGCCGCACCAACGATTTGACCAGGAAGCCAGCCAAGATTAGCACCCCGGTGGAAATCTTTGATGACGTATTCCTTCAGGGGCTTTGTTGACTTCTCGCACAGACCCAGCTTTGCTCCTGCCGCTCTGGCCAGCTTGACAGAACCACCTCTTATGGCACCGACAGCAGCACCACCGACACCACATATGACCTCAGTACTTATGCTTAAGGACTCAAATAAAACGTAGGGAACAGCTATAAACAACTTGCATACAACTCGACCAAAGCACTTTGCAGCTCTTACCGATGCCTCTCCAGTTGAAGGGATGGGTGTTGTTGTTGCATTAGGAACGACAGGAACGGTGACAGAATCCATTTTATGTTACCTCCATTAGTATTCTTATTGGTTAATCCCTGCTGCAGGAATTAGCTGCATTAACAGGGAATAAACCGGGCTCATTAAACGACTATTTTTTTAGTGAATTATATCGTTAGGGTTGAAAGTACTGCCTTCATCCAGTTCACCATAAAGGAAATCATGAAAATTTCTGACCTGTTGACGGGTACCTTTCAATAAATTTTTGGAAAATTCTTCCGTATCCGAGTGTCCAGTGGCTTTGATTTCCTTGTAGGCAATGACACCTTCTGCAATGGCGTATGTGCCAAAAACAGCGCCACAAACACCAAGTGTGATGGGGTGCGCAAGCAGCAGTAAATTGGACGCCACCACAGCTGCTCCAATGATTTGACCGGGAAGCCAGCCAATATTAGCACCCCGATGGAAGTCTTTGATGATGTATTCCTTCAGAGGCTTTGTTGACCTCTCGCACAGGCCAAGCTTTGCTCCTGCCGCTCTGGCCAGCTTGACAGTGCCACCTCTTACGGCACCGACAACAGCGCCACCGGCACCAAATATGTGTTCAGTGCCTATGCTAAAGGCGTGAAACAAAACATAAGGAACGACGATGGCCATCTTGCATACAATTCGACCAAAGCATTTTACAGCTCTGAACGTTGCCTCACGAGTGGAAGGGATAGGCTTTATTGTTTGATCAAGACTGACAGGAAAACTTGCAGCATCCATAATACGCTACCTCCATGAGCTTTATTAGGAATTGGATTACCAGTTAACAATTTGCCTTGCCATAAATCACTAACAGGCCAGTCAGATACGATAACAGACAACAATGACGGTCCAGTGAGCTAAACTGCGTCATCATCGGCAATTCTTTATCCACATCAATGTTGTTTTCCTGCTCCGAATAGCATCAATCTTCGGTTTAATTCTCCGCAGGCTCTACTATCCTGAACCTTCCTGTTATCAGGTTAGCCGGAAGGTCTGTCTATGTATTGCGTCGTCAAACACCTCAAAACCAGCGATGTCCATCAGGATGTACAAAGTCCCGTTGAATTTTCGGCCAGTGGCTTTGGCCGGTTTATTGGCACATTGTCGGGTGATTCACTGGCTAACCTGTTAAGTTATCTATCGATTCAAGATCTGGCTAACCTGGAGTTGTCGTCCCGCAGGGTACGTACCATTTTGCATGATAAATGTGGCCTGTCGGTAAGCCAGCTCCACAAGTACTACCAGTACTTTTTATCCCTGCCAAAGGCAGAGCAGCATTTTTATCAGGCGATGGCCACCGGTAATCAGCAACTGCTGCACCACCTCAGGACGGTACCCACCGTTTTCAGTCCCTGTCACCCTGTCCAGTGCAGACCAGAAGCGCTTTGTGCCTATTACACCAACCATTTCTGTCAACAGGTGATTCATGCACCATCAGTCACTCTGAAAGCTTCCGGGCGTATGGAGTTCCTGCCGATTGTGTCGGCTTTTTTCCTGAACACCAACCACAACTGCCTGATCAATGAAGACAGCCGGGCCAGAGCCATGCATATCTGGGCTCCGGACAACAGTGGTAGCTGGCATCGGGAGTGTTCGATGGATTACACGACGGGAATAAACATGCACAACCAGCCCGGGGGCAATATTCTGTTTCTCCCCTCTCGCCGGTCGTCCGGTGAGCCATCCGTGCCTGACCGCGGTGGTAGTGCTCACGAATTCTTGTTGTCAGTTGTCAGGCGCAGTGATTCCGGTAACTGGTCCGAGGTTCAGCAAATGACAGGAGCCGATATTTATCACAGCCTGGGTCACCGTCGTATAAATGAAATGATCGTATCCGACGATGGCAAGTCGCTGGTGTGCATTGACCGTAAATCGGGAGGGGCCATCCTGTGTTGCGGGACCGATGGCAACTGGCGGCATAATAATGCTTTAAGCTGGGGTGATAATCATGAAATTCGTTTTAGTCCTGATAGCCAATATCTTGCCCTGTTCGACGGAGCTGAGGTTTCTTTCATAACCCGGGGTGACGATGGGTTATGGTCATGTAGCAGCAAAATTGACTTTGGCCTGAGCTGTGATGCTGCTGCAGCCAGTCGGGCAGCGTTGGACAATGACCGACTGTTTGACAATATGGAGTTTGATATGGCATTCAGCCCGGATAGTCGCCATTTTGCCGCATGGTCTGATGACCTCGGGATATACGATGAGGCGATTCCGGGTGAAGAAAAAGAGTTTTATGTCAAAGTTGCCGGGCTTGACCATAACCAACGCTGGTCACACAAGGTGACCATTACCAAAACACACAGTGACCCACACCACTGCTTTTTGCTCAGCGTTGATTTTAGCCCTGATGGCAGACTGCTGGTTGTTGCCACTATCAATGGGTTCGACATCTGGAGCCTGGACGACGACAGCTGTGCGCCGGTTATGGAGGATCAGGCTTATATTGACGGAGCCGGGCAAGTGCTGCGGGACCTGCCAGACATTAAGTTTTCCATGAACTCACGGCTGCTGTGTTTTATGATGGCAGCGTCGTCGCTTAGTGTAGACGACAATGAACTGAGAGCCAGTATCTGGTACCGTGGTGAGTCAGGACAGTGGGAGTGGGAACACGCACTGAATTCCAGCACCCTCCTGAAGGCCAGCCCCCGGGGCAATGCGCTGGTATGCGGAGGTAAGTCAGAGAGCACGGAAATATATCGGTACACTGGTAGCGGTCAATGGTCGATGCAACGTGTTAACCTGTCTATTCTGGAGGCACACTTTAACCGGCAAGGCTGCCTGCTTGCCGCACGAACCGACGACGGCAGCCTGTTGCTCCTTGGGTTGAGCAGCGACGGAACCTGGCAGGAAAAAAACCGATGGCGGCCAGAAGGACAGATCAGAGATTTTGAGTTCAGCTCCTGCAGCCGTTCTTTACAAACCAGGGTATATCACAACGGGAAAGAGGTCCTCACTTTCTGGCAGATCACGCCTGATTTGGGGGCGAACTGCTGAATGCCCAGCGCTATGGTTTTTACTCTTGACTCCGGAGATGCTCGTTTGTGTTATCTTTTTGTTTGCAGAGGTTTCCCAACGTACTGTTTACCGGATATCACTATAAATATCCCACCAAGTATAATAATTGAGGATAGAACCAATCGCATGGATACAGCCTCATCAATGAGTAATGTGCCGCCTGCTGCAGCCATTACAGGCACCAGAAGTTGCACAACAGCAGCTTGTACTGCAGAAAGTCTGCCTAATGCTATGTACCACAGAGTATAACCAATGCCTGAGGTCAGAGCGCCTGCCAAAACGGCAAGAATAATTCCTTTCAGGGAAAGGTGTGAGGATTCAATAGTAAGAACTGTCAGTGCGATAAGGAAAGGCAACGTTCTAATAAAGTTACACATTGTATCACTCAACGGATTGGTGGATTCTTTACCCGCTAACGTATACATCCCCCATGCAATGCCAGAGACTGCCATCAGAATAAAACCATTCAGGGAAGGTGTGGATAAGGTTGGTGCCACCAAATACATGAAGCCGGAAAAAGCGGTAGTAATACCAATCCATTCAATGAAGCGAACTTTTACGCCTGAAATAAAATTGGCCAGAATCATGGTGATTTGCACCGAGGTAAACAGGATTAGTGCTCCAACTCCAGTATCTAAAATAATGTATGCATAGGAGAAGGTAACGGCATAAATAAACAACATAACGGAAGCATACCAGCTGCCTTTTGCAATTTTTTTGTCACCAGGGTTTAGTAATTTATAGAGTACAACCAGAGAAATGATACCAGACAAGAGACGAATAGAAGTAAAGCTTGCAGCATCTATTTCTTGTTCACCCAAAGCCATTCTGCAAAGAATGGAATTTCCGGCAAAAGCCAGGAGAGATATTGTAGTGAGTATGACTGCTTTCATTATTGAATTAAATATTTAATGAGTTGGGTAAAAACATAACACCTGGGTTACGGGACACCGAAGGCATCCCGGACACAACGTCAAATACCCAACAGGTGTTATGCAATTCCTCATGGCTTGCAGACCAGGAGACTGTCGGACTTAAGGCTATTGAAACAGTTTTTCGGATTTTTACTGCCCGACTGTACCAGACGTTGGCATGGTTGAATAGACTCTGTTGGTACAACTATACGCGGTGAACAAGGTGAGAAATGACTGAGATAATCCGATAAAAAATGCAATAGAAAAATAAACTTTTCACGACTACCTCACCAATCAAGTTAAACAGGCTTATGAATATATTGTGAAGTATGGTAGAGGACAGGATTTAAAACTCTCTCTCTATCCTCAATAAAATCTCCTTCGTCATTAAGGAACATATCTGATTCATATAAATCATGCCATATATTATTCCCACGCGGACATCCATCATACAATGATTGAAAATGAGTAGCTTCATCCATTGTAAGACCCTGAGCTGTTGCCACCATGACGGGAAGCAGACGATTGAATCTTGCTAAATGAGCCAGTTCAAGAGCATTACTGTTTGCCCATGTTATACGCTGACGCAGTAACTCATTGGTATAAAAAGGTAATAGATCCAAAGCCAGCTCTTCATTGTTTGTTTTAATTGCTAATACCAGGGGGGTATTTTTTCCAAACTGTCCTGACATTATTTTTTGATTTGGCGTAATCAATAATTCATGGTTTGTTTCTTTGAGATAATTTAATAAAGCTCTTGATAAAGTTTTATCTCTGGCTGCAATTGCTGCAGTAAATGGCGTATTTACAAAAGGTGTCGCATCAAATTCCAGCAATGTAGATTCAACTCCTTCTCTTTTCAGAAGCACTGCAATAAACTCTTCCCGCTCTTTTGAATTTAAATTTCTTTTTGCTTCAATTTTTGGCGTATTGGTAATATCAACAATAACATTAAATAACACATTGGGCCTGAAAGCACTTCCTCTATAGGCAAAAGGATCACCTCCTCTTTGCAATAGTTTTAATGCTCTACCCCAGTCAACCTGACCGGCCGAAAGTACTTTAATCAGTGCCTGCGTTGCTGAACTTTTGCCACTTTCCAGACTTAAGGAGAGAGGTCTTCGCACTTTATCAGAAACAGGTATGTAGGTAAGTTTCAGTGGATAAGGAGATACTCTTTTCATCACTCGAAAAGAGCGTTTACTTAATTTTCCAGTATCTCCCTTGTGTATAGGGTTACTTTTATCAAAATACCAACTCCTATATGATAGATCGTTCACAGAAGATGGAATCATACCATTACCTCGTAGAGAACAAGATCTCTTAACATGAGTTTGCTAACATCCCGTTTTACTATTTTCTTAATGATGATATCTGTGCAGAACCTCTAGGAGGCTGAATTAATATTCTCATTATACGTCGGCTGCATAGTACCAATCTCACACTCTATGGGATTTTATCGGCAGTACGGTTAGACCACTCCAATTCGAAAAGATTCAAAATTTCTTATTTGACCATAATCTTTCCGGTTTTACTTCATCATCATTTTTGAAGACAGTTTTTTCCTGTTTTGGATGGTTAATTGCAGATATACACAACCATCTGGAACTAATTTCATCATGACTTGTCTTCTCTCAACGAAGTAAAACTTTACCAACTCCTGGAACTTCTCATATGCAGCCACTACAGACTATCTCCTCCAGCGCCATGCAGTGTAAAAAATGTGAATCACCGGAAACTACAGCTAAACATTCACTGGATTTTTTAACAAATCAAGAAACATCAAGAATTGATCATGCTATTGTAGAGTTCAAGAAACCAAAATACCTCCATTCATGTAACAATAATATTCTTGAGACCCTACAGAAACTACCGGATGAATTAACCAAAAAGGTAGTGGTAGTTATTGCAACTCACGCAGGCAATGGAATAATCACTTACTTTAAAAAAAGTTATAATCATCATGTTTTTATTATGGGTAAAACAGAAGATGGCTTAAGAATATTTGATCCACAGATTCCTCGCTCTACATCTATAAAATCCAGTCAGTGGGTTAATGAAGTTTACGAAGAAGTACCCATTAAACACACTCTAACTAACAGCAGTACATTAAGATCATTACCTCAATTCAGGTTTGTTGATGGATTAACATACCTTGAGAATTATGAAGAGTCATCTGAATTTGACACTTTAAATCCTGATTATGCAATATCGGAAAATAGCAGCATTCTAAAATCTCAATTATGGAAAAAATCATTTTCGCTCAATTTGTATGAAGTAACCAAACTGTTTACAGGTATTGATTCATACGAAGATGCAGTTTTAAATCATAGAGATAATGAAAGCCCTTTGAAACGTATAGAAGATCAGCATATTGCATATTTGCGAGAGTTTTTTGTAACCAATTAATGTAACTTCAGTGGCACCACGGGTGTCTGCTGGAGTTTATTGCTAGCCAATGACAAGATAGTCTTTGAAAAAGCCGTCAGTCCCTACCAGTACTATGTTTTCTTTAAACGGCTTTGTAGGTCTAAGCTTCGCTAGCACTACAATGCGTCTGGCTAACGAAGTTTAGTAATTTATTTTCAACCTTTAAGGGCAATATAGCTACTGTCAAAAACTCTGTAATTTAGACATTACGTCAAATGGCTTACAATTTCTAAAACACCCGCTATCAACATTTGAACACCAATGACTGTCAAAATCAATCCCATTAATCGCGTAACAATATCAAGCCCACCTTTTCCAATCAGTGCCATTATCCTGGAGCTGAATATAAAGCAAAAGAAAGTGATCAGGCACAAAAGAGCAAAAATGGAAATGGTCATCAAAACTCTGGTTAACTCACCAGATGCAGAATAATTCATAGCTGTTGCAATGGTTCCCGGCCCTGCAAGCAAAGGTACTGCTAAAGGTGAAACTGCAATATTTTCGAGATTACTTTTATGACTGGACTGTAAACTTGAAGCGTTACCATTCAGCATGTGGTAACCAACAAGAAAAACAAGAATACCTCCCGAAATTCTTAACGCTGGAAGTGTAATTCCGAAAACATGAAAAATACCTTTACCTAAAACGGAAAAAAGTAACACTATACCGAAAGTTATTGTGAGAGATTTTGCTGCAATTCTTAATCTCTCACTACTGTCACTGCTTCCTACCAAACCATTAAAGGCTGCTGTGTTTGCTATCGGATTCATAATTGCAAAAAATCCCAAGAAAACAGACACTGCATGTGTATAAAAATCTTTGCCCATCATTTACTCCAGCAATATTTCGGAGAAAAAGAATTGTGCTATTCAATCAGAAACACCATCAGGAATAATATAGACAAATATTGTTATGCTACTGTTGAAATTGTCGGTTATGCAGTGAGTTCACGCTAAATTCATCGGTGCAGTAGGCGTCTGCTGAAATTTTTGGTTAAGAGACTGTCACCCTCTGGTCGCAGTTCAGGACTCACAGAAACTCGTTATCATGTCATTGGTCAGGTTCGCTATGAACTTGCGCTGTTCCTGCCTTCATTAACTAAACCAATGCAATGTGTAATTCTCAGAGTTCGCAGAGAAAAGTTGACTCTAAACTCAAGTTTTAAATCAGTGAATTCAGATCATCAGGTTTTGTGAAAACACTTCTCGAACAAAACTGAAACCTGAAACAAGCTTGTGGAATAAAAGGAGAGAAAATCAAGGAGGTAGAGAAAGGTATATGGCGGTGAGGGAGGGATTCGAACCCTCGGTACGCGATTAACGTACACACACTTTCCAGGCGTGCTCCTTCAGCCACTCGGACACCTCACCATTTGCTCAAAACGCTTATCGCCCCGAACAGGTGGCGTACTTTATATCACCTTTCTCACAAAGGCAAAAAAAATATATACCTACCGACAAAAAAATTACCGAAAGCGATTCAGACCAAACATGTTGCTCCAGCTCTTCACCGGGCATATCAATTAATGGCCCCATGCTGCCATAGCCAGCATTATTCACCAGCATACCCAAATGACCTTGGCTGCCGAGAATATGCTGCACAACCTCATGCACCTGCGACTCACAGGTCACATCCAGTTCCAGCACCTTGATATTCTGCTCTGCCAGCGCCTGAGTGCTTTGCAGGTTGCGGGCGGTTGCCCAGACACGATAGCCTCTTTGCTGAAACTCCAAAGCCAGTTCCCGGACAATGCCACTGGAACATCCGGTAATCAGTACATTTTTATTGTTGGTAGGCATGGTTTTTCTCTTTCAGGCTCTGTCAATAATTTCAGCTTCACGCTAAAGCTTATCTCCAGAGAACGCAAAGCCAGAAGTTTCCTTTGTTTGATATGAGTGGAACCTGTCTGCAGATTCTCTATATATCGAGCCGCCGGGGAAGAACTTGTCCGGATCTGGCGGTAAAGACATTAGTTCTGTTAGCGTATATGAGAATTGTTTTTTAGAGCTAACCTCATAATTGGGAAGCATAAGTGAAATTAAGTACCTATGCCCGGTGGTAAAGGCATTCCACGTATTAGTCTCCCAAAAAAAATCATAACTTGTAAAAAATGCAATATGTTCTGTATGCCCTTTTGTCAACTCTGACTCCAGGCGAGGGAATGCTGGCGCAAAATGAAAATATCGACGTTGTGGTAATGCAAATTCATAAACACACGGGATGTCAACTTTCCCCAAGAATACACCGTAGCCGCTTGTTTTACTGTATTCAGTAATAATATCACTAACTGTATCACCAGCATTACACCAAGAGTAACAATCTAAAATGGTATCATTGAGTATGTACTCAGGTAGCTTATCCACCGGCTCAATATAGTGTTTATCGTCTGGACTTTCTTTATTGCCGGTAAGATAAATTACATTTTTTTCTGAAGCCGTAATTTTTTGAAAATGACTTTTCTCTCTGTCCCCAAGTGGAGCCATTAGAAGCCAGCCTCTTGCTGACTCCAAGGAAGTTAGACCATAGCCACCCCATGATGCTGATTGACTTTGCGCTTTATGAGGAGTGTTAGTTGCTTCCTGTAAACTGTGAAAAACGGATTGCCTGGTGATTGAAGTATTCACTGCTGTCTTCCCCAACATAAATCCATACGTGGAAAGACATTTAAATAGCAAGATAATTCCCTGCCCTAATTTTCAGACCAATTTTTCACAACCGCAGCAGGAGAGCCTTAAGTCCAACAGGCTACCTGCTTAATGACATCTCATGAGCTTCGGAGAAATACGCAATTTAAAAGGCGTCACTATGAGGGGGGATCTTCTGACCGGAACTGCTGTGCATAGTCTGACCAGGAATATTCGGGATGCTCCTGTTCCAGCCTCGCCAGTTCAGCTTCAAGAGATGGTAGCTCCCCTTCAGGCGAAGGCATGTCAATGCCCAGTTCTGAAAGCTTGGACTCCAGCATAGAAAAGTCCGGCGCAGTCGGGAGTTCACCTTCATCCACAACGGTACAGTCTTCAGTGGGAAGATCAGTCTGGTACAGGCTGTCAGTGGCCTGGGCAAATTCCGGATCGGGCCTTGCCTCCAGTGAAGCCAGATCAGCTGAGCCAGGGTTCTGATGATGCACAGCAGACTGTTCTGTATTGTCAGGAGTCCGGTCAGCAGCGGCATCGGTTTCAGCCTGTGGATAACGTTTCACTTCGTCTGAGACCGGGTTATCCACAGCGGGCGGGGATACTGGTTCTTCCCCGACGGCTTCTGGTGTTCTCGGCTGTGCAGTGGTGTCGACGGAAGAAGAGGCCTCTGCGGTCTCAGGTGCAGACTCTGGCACAGAGGGCACGGCCTCCTGAGGGGCAGTCATGTCATCAACCGGCGCAACGGCTGGCGGTGCCTCCGCCTCAAGTGCCAATAACTCTTCTGCTTCCAGTGGCTCCAGGTCGGCTGTTTCCAGAGTTTTGGCGGGCAATTCTTTCTTGACTCTAACACCCAGAGCCAGAAACTGATCCGCCTGGGCAATCAGGTTTCCGCGACCGTGCTTCAGTGTGCCCATGGCATCGTCGTAGGTGGTGCGGGCATTTCCCAGCTGGATATCCAGCTTTTCCATCTTCTCAACAAAAACACGAAGTTTGTCGTACACCTGACGGCCTTTGTCAGCCAGCTTACGGGTGCTGGCATTTTGCCGCTCAATGGTCCACAGATTGGCAACGGTGCGGAGGGTGGCCAGCAGGGTAGTGGGTGTGACAACCACGATGCGCTTCTCAAAGGCATCATTAAACAACTTCTGGTCATACTGGAATGCCGAAATAAATGCCGGCTCTACTGGCATGAACATAAAGACAAAATCAGGGGCCTTTATTTCCGGCAGGCTCGGATAGTCTTTCTGGTTCAGGCTGTTGATATGGTTGCGGATGCTCTGGATATGGCGAACCATGGCAGTATCACGGTCAGCATCGGTCTCAGCGTTGACATACGCCATGTAGTCCACCAGCGACACCTTGGAGTCGATAATCAGATGTTTACCTTCAGGCAGGTGAACAATAAAGTCAGGCCGCTTGTTCTGGCCTTCTTCATCCCTGAAGTTGGGTTCCCGCTGGTATTCCTGCCCCTTGATCAGGCCGCTACTGTCAAGAATGGTCTCAACCTGCATTTCACCCCAGTTGCCCTGGAGTTTCTTGTCACCCTTTAGCGCCTTAGCCAGATTCTCGGCATCGTCGGTCATCTTGCGGTTGAGCTGATGCATGGTTTCCAGCTGCTGTTTCAAAGCCGCCCGGCTGGCACTGTCTTCCCGGTGAGCCTGTTCAACCTTGTTACGGAATTCACCCAGCTGCTCCCTGAACGGTGCCAGCAGTGAATGCAGCTGCTCATGGTGCTGATCAGAGAGCACTTTCCCCCTGGCTTCAAAGATTTCGTGGGCCAGGTGTTTGAACTCCTGCTTGAGGGCTTCCTTGTTTTCCTGAAGCTGCATCAGGGCTTTCTGGTTCTGCGCCTGTTGTTCTTCAAGGCGGGTTTCCAGCTCCTTTACCCGCTGCTCAGCCTGGCTCCGGCCAGAGCGCTCAGCAGCCAGTTCTTTTACCCGATCCTGAAGATCCCTGTTTTTTTCTGCTTCACGCTTGCGCTCTGAAATCAGCATGGCCTCCAGCCGCCCGACCTTCACCTGATGCTGATGGGCCAGCTCGTTAAGACGTGACGTCTCCTGATGCAGAAGGGCTTTGCCAGCGTCCAGCTGTTCCTGCATGACCACGCTCTGTTCCGTCAGCTCGTCCTGCAGATCGGCTTTCTGGTCTGTCAGCTGGGCAATCTGCAGATGCTGGGCATCCACCTCCCGTTCCATTTGCAATCGAAGGCTGTGCTGGGTCTGTCGGCAGACGAACCACGCCATTGCAAACGACAGCAGTGAAGCTAGAGCAACTACGACGAGGGCAGTAAGCGTCATGAAACAATCTCTCTGGAATTACACTGAATGACTTTTTGACAGGTTCATCGAGATAAAAGTTCAGGTCAATAGCAAAAAATCTTGCTAAAGACCTGACTTGCAGCATTTATAGCTGAAAAAATGGCTGCAACAGCCGTGGAACCAGACCTTTGAAGCGCAGAGGGCCGTCCGTTGCAATAAGGCAGATACAGCCTTCGTGGGTATCAGCAACCGGCTGATGGGTGATATCCGGGTCAACATCCGCCACATCGCCCACAGAGAAGCGACCCAGTTCATCGCTGTAGGAGCCCTTAAGGACCAGGGTGAGTTCAGAGCCACTGTGGCCGTGGGACGGCATAAAGGTGCCCGGGGAAATTTTCAGCAGTCGCAATTTGCCCTGGGAAGCTGGCAGAACAAACTGCTTCATGCCCGGAGCCATGGTACGCCAGTGGAGATCACTGAACCATTGGCCAATCATTGGGCGCAGAGGAGCCGGAATATCGCCGTCAGGTTGATCGTCTGGCGTTGTCCGGGTCTCAAAATATGCCTCGTCGACCGGCTCGCCCAACATGGCCAGCATCGAATCCCGGGAGCTTTTGGATATGGATTCCAACGGTTCCTGCTCCATCAGCCCAAGGCCGATCAGCTCAGCGTCTGCAACCTTGTCATGACAGTGGTCACAAACCGCCAGATGACAGGCAACGACCATGGACAGTGCGTCCGGCAGGCTGCAGGCTCCATAGCTGAGCAGAGTACTGTCATCGGGGTGGTGATTGCAGTTCATGACCCACCTCCAATACGAACCCGTAATTTATCAAATGCGAGCCTGAGGCCAGACTTGACACTGCCAATGGGCATGTCCATATCTTCGGCGATTTCTCGATGGGATTTTCCTTCGTAATACACTTTATAAACCAATTGAGCCTGTTGCTGAGGCAGGGCACCCAGGGCATCTTTTAGTCGCCCTGAATCACAGGCCGCCATGCTGGGTGTGTAACCTGCCTCGGGATAACTGTTCAGCGGGGAGAGCATGTCAGGCTTCTCTTTACGAAGCCGATCAATCCATAGATTTCTTGCGATACGAAAAATCCATGTGGACGCTGTTGCTTTTGCCGGATCATAGCTGGAAGTCTTGCGCCATACCGATAACAGGGTTTCCTGAACCAGCTCTTCAGCCAGTTCTTCATTCGCCCCTTTCCTGACCAGAAAGCTTTTCAGCCGCGGGGCGAAGTAGTCGTAAATCTGCATAAACAGCTGTTTATCACGACTTTTCGCCAGACCAACAAGAACGAGCCTGAAGTCCTGCTTTTGCGCTACCTGATCAGGTTTGAATTCCATAGAGGTTTCAACAAGCCGAAGATGTGCCATAATTCTTTAAATTTCTTATACATAAGTGGTTGTACGTAAAAAGTGCCAACAAGGATCTTTCACGATGGATACAGCCACTGTCCTGCATAATACCTCTATTAAACGTCCTGCGTAGCATTTCCTCAACAGAAAATAGCGGTTCTCTCTACCTCATCTGAGAGGTAGAGAGAGGTTGATTGAACAGCCAAATTCACTCAAATCCAGGAGGCTGACCGAGAATAATGACAACGGCCTGCCCCCATGCACCAGAAGTATTATAACAACTGCGGGAGACGCGGGTTTTCAGAATCAGGTTTATTACTCTCCACCCAGTCAATCAAACTATTCTGGCTATTTACCTCTGGTAAGTTTGTGACCGTTTTCACCCACAAGATACCCACCTCTTTTACAAATATCTCGTTGGTCAATGCCCGTGAAGAAACGCCATGTATGCTCTTTGTATGAAGGGCCAGCGGATTTATTCCACTGGTGCCCAAAGACTCTGAATCTGATACGACGTCAGAATCCAGCGCACCACCATCAGGCACCACACTATCAGTGACATCTGGCACCTCAAAATAACGCCGCATTCCGTCCTGCTTTAACTCATTCAGCACGGCTTCCGGCTGCCTCCTCAAATCAATCCCGAAGGGGATACCAAAACCGGCTTCTGCGGATGTCGCTTCTTCAGCGCTCGCACCGAGAGCTTTGAGCACCGGTGCGACCAGGGTAAAACCAATATTTTCCAGGTTGCTATGGCTATCCCCTCCTGAACCATGGGCGAAACTGACTGTATTTTGTCTGTCCAGATTTTCATTTAAAGACCAGCGTGCCTCATAAAAGGGATTCCCTTTCTTTAAGCCCTCAGGCATCCGGAGATTTGCCCCCAGAGGGCTGTAGTATCGTGCAAGAGGGCTACTCTGGTAAATTTTAAGATGGCAATCAGGCAAGATGCTATCAAGTCTTACCTTAAAGCTGGCACCGTTAAAATCGCTCTCGTCAGGAGCAAAGGCGTACACCTGCACAAGCTTGATCTTTGTCGGGTAGTGATTGCCGAAATTATAAGCTTCCATCATTCTTTCCTGGACATCGAAAGGCAGAGATTCAAAAGGAATATCTGTACTGGTGACAAGGGATTTGATCTTCTCAGACGAAGGCTTGATGCCCACACTGGCGATAGAGTAACTGCTATCAGATACGATCGCGTTGGTGAAGTTCAACGCATCGGCAAATGACGCCAGGCTATCGCCATTGGCACGAACAGGTCTCATCACAGGCCCTGCATGCAGAAGAGTACCTTGCCTGACCGGAGGATGCGCAACTGGTGGCTGGAGGACGTTTTGGCTGCTCGGCACTGCCTGTGATCCAGCAAATTGGCCTAACAGTGCGGACATATTGGCTGATGCCGCTGCAAACCCCGCATTTGAAACGGTTCCCTTCTTGCCAAATTCATCCATCTCTTTTTTAAACGCAGCGACCCCTTTTTGCAGCAAAACCTCCGGTTGCGGCTCAGCTGGAGTCACCTGCCCCTGGCCCCCACCTGATTCAATGAGACTTAACTGTTTATTCAAATGGCCAAGTCTGGATGACAAACCTGACCGTGAAGGTCTGAGTGTTTCATCAGTGAGCCCGCCAATCATATGTGTTGCTTGTTCCAGATTACTTCTCGCCGTGGTAATAAGTTCATCTTTAGCAGAAGAATTCGGGTTGCTGGTTAAAGCTTGAATTGGTGCTTCTGCAACATCCAGCACTTTACGGATCTTAACTACTTCGGGGTGATCCTGATAACCACTTACAGTCTGAGCGCTGGCAGCAGTGGGTTGACCGCTGCTTGCCCCTCCTCCCTGAAGCTTATCCAGTCTGCAGCGCAAAGACGAACACATACTTTGCAATCGTTCACGTTCATCACGAAGATCCCTCCCATTCAACTCTTGAATTATTTTTTCACTGATCTGATGCAGATTCGCCTGAACTTCATCCATGTGAGTTTGATTAAGAGGAATTCCATTAACGGCTTCACGATTTTTTTCTTGACCGCTTAACCGGCCTTCAGCCTCGCTAATTAATTTCTCAATGTGCGCAATCACCTTCTCAGCATCCCCCCGGGCAGAAGATTGCATTTTTGCAGCGGCTGCCGATGCAGCGGCTGCCGACGCAGCAGCGGAGTCTTCAAGTTTACTCAACCTCTCCCTCAAATTACTCAGCCTGGCAAAACAATCATCCGCACCCTCTTTCAGAGAGAGTGACTCAACAACCAGCAATGCTGCTTTGGCCTGTTCAACGTGATGCGACTGACTACTGCTAGCGTCCAATTCCATCACTGTTATGATATTTTCAGCTTTCTCAAGCTGAGCGATTAAATGATTTTGTTGGACGTTTTTCTGAATTTCAGAAAAACTTTGTTTAAGAATACTGGACTCCTTAATCAATTGATTTCGCTGATCTCCAGAAGGCATCTTTCTGACAATTGCATCAAGTGAGTCACATTTGGCAGAAAAAGAACTAACTTCCTCTGGTAATTGTTGATACTGAAAACCCTCAAGGTCACTTTTCAGGCCTGCCAGGATTTCGGTAGCAGTAACCACTGAAGACCACTGACGGATACTGATATTTAAGTCGCTCAATCGCTCCTTGAGTTCTTCCTTATGGCACCCGGACTCTGGAGAACTGAGCTTGCTAATCTGATCATCCAACGCTTTAACTTTCCGTTCCAGCGCCTTTATTTCAGTTCTATTGTCTGATTTTGGCTCATTCTGTACCAACGACTGTTTCAGCCCATCTATCTGGCCATGGAACTCAATGACCCTGGCACCCTCTTGCATGGCTAACTGTTGTTGCTGGAGGCCAGCAAGATTGGCTTTAGCCTGATTGTATTGTTCCTGTAGATTCAACGGCAAGTTAAGACCAAGTCGCGCTATGTTCGTTTGCACCGAACTTAATTGGTACTGGAAAGGTTGACTGTGAAAATCCTGCGTTACTCCCTGCTGTAAAAAAACAATTTGAGTGTTCAACGCCGCTAACTCCTTTTCAGCTTGAACTGCATCGTAGTTCGGTGGCGCTGTGGGTGTCATTGTCGGAGCATTCCCCGAAGGTAACAATGGTTTCCCCTCCATGGTGAACGCCGGATTTTCAGCAGGTGGCAAGCCTGGCTCATTTACCCCCTGACTCTCTTGCCCAAGGCTACCAATAGCAGAGCGAGCGGCATCCAGTTTCTGTTGACATTTGTTCATTTCACCAGCAAAGAACTTCATGTCAACAAAATGGGGCTTGTGGATTTTCCCATTCACTCTTACTTCTGTGCCATTCAAAAGATCACATAAACCTTTCGCGACCTCCAGATTATCGCCACTTCCCCCCTGATCAATCGCTTTCTCGCTTTCTTCTTTTACTTTTAGGAAAACATTCATTATGATGCTGGTCTTACGATCCGTTAATTGTGCACGGTGATTAGAGTCTACGGGCAATCCATAGGCCTTAAGGTCTTTAATAAGATTATCTTTTTTCCAGAATGTTGTATGATCCTGTGCAGCCTGAGCACAAGTATCCACTGCGAGCTGCCTGATTCCCCCTTGCGTCATTTCCTTGAAAAAAGTACTTAAAACATACTTATCGACAATTCTGCCATTAAAAACTACAGATGTCGTATTTGCCCCACCGCACTCGTTAAGGCCTGGTGTTTTATTGAAACCTGATACCTCTGGAGGCTGTGTCGGAAATGCCGGACTCTGGGTAGGAAATTGTGGTGTACTCATGAGAAATGCTCCTGGTTGAAAGTTTTTCTGACGAGTTTGATTCTTCGGTCAAAGAAAAGTTCAATTATTTACTTAGATAGCTTTTTCATTTTAATTTTTTTTCATAGCAGGTCTTTTGATTGAATAGGCAGATGATCTTTTATTACAAACTCACACATTCATTCAATTGAAACCTGAAAGCCAAAAACCACAATTACTTTTAGCTTTACACAATTAAGGTTTGAACCTGGTACGAAAGGCTTTTTTACATCATTCAGGCTGACATCTTTCGTCAATCCCGGGGTTTCCACTGCCTCTTCATTGCGCTGCTCCATCTCATCTGCTGGTATCTTCGTTCGGGCATCTTTCGGTCGAATTTCCCGGACAGATTGACGCAGCTCATCCACATTTCCGTTGGATATTTTTATTAACCCGGATATTTCATAAACTGCCCCGAATCTCGCGCGCGACCACATGGATGTCGGAGGTAGGGCGAATGCAAAGCCGGGGACTTTGTCGCTCCAGGAGATTTTGTCAGGAAGCGCGGGGAGTACGGTCGACTGAGCATAACTCACATAAAGCGGCAAAGAACAAGCGAGAGCGGGAGCACGTTGATGAAATATCCGTGTTAAGTTATCCGCCATACTCAGAACATCAGTAATGGCCTGGGGCACGATAGCCTTTGGCGGGAAATATGCTTCTTGAGAATTCTATACCAAGGCTCTTCAGCCCGGGCCAGTCCCAAGTTTTAATCCAATGTGCGTTTTTTGTCATGCTCCACTTGCCTGTTGCACTCATGCGCCTCTTTTTACAGTGGCTGAAACATTATTGATTGATTTTCCATATAAATGGGTGAACCATTACGACACTCTGTTCGTAAATTTTTGGCATGGTACCTTACTGCTCTGATGAAAGGTTTTTGTAGATAAGAATTACTTATTGGCACTCCAACCTTTTTATAGCGAATAAAATCAACAGGGAGTCTCATTTGTGTCCACAAAAGGAATGAACATAGCTGTCGTCGGTTCCGGTATTAGCGGACTCTCCTGCGCCTGGCTACTTTCTAAACAACACAACGTGACCTTATTTGAAAAGGATGATCGCTTCGGCGGCCACAGCCATACTGTGTCTGTGGGCGATGAGAAGCCCATTCCCGTCGATACCGGCTTTATTGTTTTTAATGAGAAAACCTATCCAAACCTGATCGCTTTTTTCAAACACCTGAAGGTGCCTTTTGTCCCTACGGATATGTCGTTTGCCGTTTCTCTGAACAACGGCTCTACTGAGTACGCTGGTACTGATCTTTCCGGACTATTTGCCCAGAAGAGCAACCTGTTCCGTCCGGGCTTCTGGCTAATGCTGGCTGATATTCTGCGTTTCTATCGCAACAGCGAAAAATGGATGGGCAGCCTTGAGCATGAACAAGGCATAGATGCCTCCCTGACCCTTGGCCAGCTGCTGCATCGTGAGCGCTTCAGTCAACGGTTTATTCATGACCACCTGATTCCCATGGGTGCTGCTATCTGGTCAACACCGGCGGACAAAATGCTGGACTACCCTGCTTTGGCTTTTCTGCGCTTCTGCTCAAACCATGGTCTCTTGCAACTGTCGGATCGCCCTCAGTGGCAAACCGTGAAAGGAGGCAGTCGGGAGTACGTTCAGCGGATTATTGATGAGCTGGGTACATCGGCGCTCACCAATCGCTGTATCCGCAAAATAAAACGGTTCCCTGACCGGGTTCAATTGACCGATTTCCAGGGTAAAGACTGGCATTTTGACCATGTGGTTATGGCCTGCCATGCTGACACCACGCTCAGCCTGCTTTCTGAGCCAGACGAGTTTGAACAGCATTTGCTGGGCGCTTTTATGTTTCAACGGAACAAGGCTCTGCTGCACAGCGATGAACGACTGATGCCTGACAACAAAAAGGCCTGGGCCAGCTGGAACTATCTGGGTTCCCATACATCAGACCCTGGCAGTGAACAGGGGCCAGCGGTTACCTACTGGATGAATAAGCTGCAGCATCTCGACGGTCCGCCACTGTTTGTCACGCTGAATCCCCAGCAGGAGCCGGCCACCGATCTGATTCATGGTTGCTACCTGTATGACCACCCCGTGTTTGATCGCGCCGCGATCGAAGCCCAGGAGAAAATCTGGAAGCTCCAGGGCAGAAACCGTACCTGGTATTGCGGTGCATGGATGGGCTATGGCTTCCATGAAGATGGACTACAGTCCGGCCTGGCTGTCGCAGAGAGCCTTGGAGGCATTCGCCGCCCCTGGCAGGTCAAAGGGGAAAATGACCGGCTCCATCGTCCGGATCTGTTTGGCCGCAGCTTTTTTGACCCGGGTGTTGACAGCACGCAACTTGAATCCTCTGAGCCTCGGCAGCAGGAATCTTGAGAATGGAGTCTTCCTCAGGTTCTTCTATTTATGTTGGCGAGCTGATGCACCACCGGTTCAAACCGAAGAAACATCGGTTCTCTTATCAGGTGGCTTCCTGGTTGCTGGATCTGGACACCATTGAGGCGCTGGATCAGCAGCTCTCCCTGTTTTCCCTTAACCGGTTTAATGTTGTGTCTTTTTACCCCCGTGATCATGGTGATGGTTCAGAGACACCGTTGCGGGAACAGATCAACCGGTTGCTTCACGACTATAATATTGAGACACCGGATAACGTCAGCTTACTTTGTTATCCACGGATGTTTGGCTACACCTTTAACCCATTGGCGGTGTACTTTTGCTATCGGGATCAACAGCTGACCGCCATCGTCTATGAAGTCAGCAATACCTTTGGCGAAAGGCATTCCTATGTGGCGGCCGTCGAGTCTGGAGAGCAGCCTGAAAAGCAGTCGGACGATCAACGACTGATAGCGCATAGCAGGCAGATTGTTCAACCAACCCTTCAACAACAGGCCGATAAAGCACTGCATGTTTCCCCTTTCTTTCCCATGGACTGCTATTACCATTTCCGGATCCAGCCCCCCAAAGAGAAGGTTACTCTCGCCATTAACCTGAACGATGCCAGCGGCAAGCTGTTCACTGCCGTGTTCAAAGGGCTGCGCAAAACCATCACCGATCGTTTTATCGTAAAACAGACCATGCTGCTGCCACTGCAAACCATGAAAGTCATGGCGGCCATCCATTGGGAAGCCTTGCGGCTCTGGCTAAAGGGCATATCGATTTACTCACACACGCCAAGACATTTCTTTTTCAGCCATACCCGTGCAGAAACGCGAAAAGCAAAAGAAAAAAATTTTGCGACCTACGCCGCGATGAACGGTGAGAAAGCAAAATATTTTTCACAAAACAATACAGCGAACAGGGGGAAGAAACCATGAACTCAACCAGCTCCACGGAGATCACCAGCAAACCCTGGTTCCCTGCGCTGAGAAATGTACTCTCCTGGCTGGAAAAACGATTGGTCAAGGCGGGGGTGAGCAGAATTGAGCTGCGCATTGATGGCAACGAAAGTGTGATGGTGGGGCAGTTCCGGTCAGGTACACCCATCCCCTGTCTGCATATCCATAATCCGGTGGGGTTAATCCAGCAAGGCAGCCAGGGGTTACTGGGCTGGTCAGAGTCGTTTATTAATGGCGACTGGAGCTCTCCGGACCTGAAAGCGCTGACCGACTGGGCCATGGCCAATGAAGACAATCTGCAGGAGGTGATGACTGCCAACTGGTTCAGCAATCTGTTTAACCGGGTGTTGCACAAAATACGCCGTAACAGTCGCTCCGGCAGCCGTCGCAATATTGCCGCGCATTATGACCTGGGCAACGACTTTTACCAGCTATGGCTTGACCCGACCATGACCTATTCAAGCGCCCTCTATTTTGATGAGCATGAGGACCTGGAAACCGCACAGGGCAATAAGTACAACACCATTATCGACTGGCTTGAGCTTCGTCCGGGGCATTCCGTGCTTGAGATAGGCTGTGGCTGGGGCGGCTTTGCCCGGGCGCTGAATCAGCGGCACCAGGGCGCATACAAAGGGATAACACTGTCGCAGGAACAGCTGGCCTATGCGCAACAGATGTCGGACAACCAGTCCCATCAGTTCAGTCTTACGGATTACCGGGATATCCATGAGCAGTATGATCGTATCGTTTCCATCGAAATGATTGAGGCCGTGGGTGAAGAGCACTGGCCGGTCTATTTTGAAAAACTGTACCGCAGCCTGAAACCCGGAGGTTCCGCCGTTATCCAGGCCATTCTGATTGACGACGCCCGTTTCGAGGAGTATCGCCGCGGTGTTGACTTTATTCAGCGCTACATCTTCCCTGGCGGTATGTTGCCCTGTGACAGGGTGATGCAAGAGCAGGCCAAAAAGGCCGGTTTGGCCATAACCAATACCCTCTCTTTCGGTCTCGACTATGCAAGAACGCTGGATGAATGGAAACGGCTTTTTCTTTCGGCCTGGCCTGCCATTGAACAGCTCGGATTTGATCAGCGCTTTAAACGCCTGTGGCAATTTTACCTGGATTACTGCACGACCGGTTTCCAATTCAGGAGTATTGATGTTTGCCTCTACAAACTCACCAAACCTGTGTCAGGGGAGGCCGCATCATGCGAGTCGCGTTAACAACAATAAAAGATTGGACGTCGGGACGGGCCTGGCTCCTGACCCTACTGTTTATGCTGACGGGGTGCTCAGCCATGAATATTGAAGATTATGCAGCTAGTGAACCAAGTCTGAAAATTGAACACTACTTTGCCGGGGAAACCGTTGCCTGGGGCATGTTTCAGGACCGGTTCGGCAATGTTCAACAGCGGTTCAAGGTGTTGATGACCGGAGAAGTCAAAGACGGTGTACTGACTCTGGATGAACGCTTCATCTATTCCGATGGTAACGAGTCAACCCGTATCTGGAAGGTCAACATTATGGGTGACGGACAGTACCTGGGAACCGCCGGAGATGTCGTTGGCCAGGCCATTGGTCGCAGTGCCGGCAATGCCTTTAACTTCAAATACCAGATGCGTCTGCCCATCCGTGGCCGGGAGTGGGTGGTGACCTTTGATGACTGGATGTTCCTGCAAGAAGATGGCGTTTTACTGAATGTCGCCACCATGAGCAAATGGGGGATCAAGCTGGGTACGTTGACGGTCGCCTTTGAAAAACCCGGGCCAGAAGAAAAACCATAAAGGCAGCAGATATGAATTCTACTCAGGATACAGCGCCTTCTAATGCTCCGGTGGTCTGGATCACCGGAGCCAGCCAGGGCATTGGCGAAGCCGTTGCCATTGCCCTGGCCCGGGAAGGAATGACCGTAGCGGCCAGTGCCCGAAATGAGGATCGGCTGGCAGCACTGGCCAGGCAATCAGAGGAACTGCCGGGCAGGATCGTTCCCTATCCGCTGGATGTGACGGATCAAACGGCCGTAAATGAGACGGTCAACAAAATCATTGATCATCATGGTGCCGTTGACCAGGCGATTTTAAATGCCGGTACCTATATCGCTTCACCTGCTGCGGAGTTTACCAGCAATGTAGTGCGCCAACAGATGGAGCTGAATCTGATGGGTGTCTGCCACTGCCTTGAGCCACTGATCGCTGCCATGAAAAAACAGGGTAAAGGGGTGATTGCCATTAATGCGTCGCTGGCAGGCTATCGAGGCCTGCCCAAAGCAGCAGGCTATGGTGCCAGCAAGGCGGCGTTAATCAATATGGCGGAATCCCTGAACTCAGAGCTCTGGCAAGAGGGTATTGATATCAAAGTGATCAACCCGGGTTTTGTCAAAACACCATTGACCAGCAAGAACCGGTTCCCCATGCCTTTTCTGATGGAGGTGGATAAAGCGGCGGAGGTCATCGTCAAAGGGATGAAGGGGCGGCAGTTCGAGATTCGCTTCCCGCGCATGTTTGCCGCCATCCTGGGGCTTCTGCGTCACCTGCCCTACTCGCTTTATTTCTGGTTGGTCCGTAAGACCGGATAAGCACCAATTCACTCAATCGCTGGACAGCCTTTGGCAAACCCCCTAGACTCCGCCGGTGTTGGTTGGGGTGTTCTGCCAGTGATGGCAGAACTGAGATACACCCATTGAACCTGAACCAGATAATGCTGGCGTAGGAAACCGACGGGTCTGAGAACTGCTAAACCCCTTATGTACTGACCATCGTGCATGCCTGTTAATCAATGCAGTTTATTGCCCCGACAGGAGCCGCAACACCCCGCCCGTTGTTCCCGCCAGTCCTAATGATATGGAGTTTCTCTTGTGGAGCGGCGCGAGCTTATGTCTTCTACACCCATCGCATTGACCATTGCCGGTTCTGACAGTGGCGGTGGTGCCGGCATTCAGGCAGACCTGAAAACCTTCTCAGCCCTTGGTGCCTACGGCTGCAGTGTGATCACTGCGCTGACCGCACAGAACACGGTGGGTGTTCAGGGTATTTTTGATGTCTCACCCGCCTTTGTCCGGGAGCAGCTGGACTCGGTCTTTTCCGACCTGAACATTTCTGCCGCCAAGGTGGGCATGCTGAGCCAGCCTGAAGTGATTGATGCGGTTGCCCGCGCGGTCAGTGATTACCAGCCGAAATACCTGGTGGTTGACCCGGTGATGGTGGCCACCAGCGGTGATGTTCTGCTTCAGGAAGCCGCCATCGATAACCTGCGTCGCAAACTGATTCCCAAAGCCACCCTGATTACCCCCAACCTGCCGGAAGCAGCGGTTCTGCTGAACTGCCCCCGACCTGAGTCAATGGCAGCCATGGTCGCCATGATTGACCCGTTGATGGCCCTGGGAGCCAGTGCAGTATTGCTGAAAGGCGGCCACCTTACCTCAGACCAGGGCAATAATCAGGCTGTTGATCTGTTCCATGACGGTAACACCCTGCACCAACTTGAGTCTCCCTGGGTGGCAACCCGAAATACCCATGGGACAGGCTGTACACTGTCGTCTGCTGTCACCGCCTTGCTGGCCAGGGATTACCCTTTGATCGACGCCGTGCGCTCTGCCAAGGAGTACATTGCCGGTGCCATTGGCCATGCTGACCATTTGAACATCGGTTCTGGCCATGGCCCGGTCCATCACTTTTACCGAACCTGGTCATAGAGAATACCGCAACGCATGTTTGATGTGATTATCCGCCGGGCCAGCCTGAGATTTGGCAACCACTGTGTTTTTACCGACCTCAACCTGACCCTTAAAGGCGGCCAGTGGACCTGCCTTCTGGGCGGCAGCGGGGTGGGCAAAACCAGTCTGCTGCGTCTGATTGCCGGTCTGCCTGCGGGCGAGACAACGGGGGAAGTGGTTTGTCAGGACGGCTTTTCGGTTCATCACCGAATCGCCTGGATGGCGCAGCAGGACCTGCTGCTGCCCTGGTTTTCGGTACTGGACAATATCACCCTGGGGCAGCGCCTGCGCCGCAATCTGACCGATGTGTTCACCCGTCGTCCACTCTTGTCAGCCGAGGTTCGGGACCAGGCCATGTCCATTCTGGAAAAGGCAGGCCTGAGCGCAAAAGCCGACGTTCTGCCCCAGCACCTGTCCGGCGGTCAGCGCCAGCGGGTAGCACTGGCCAGGACGCTGATGGAAAACCGGCCACTGGTATTAATGGACGAACCCTTCGGCGCACTGGATGCCATCACCCGGCTGAATTTACAGGATCTGGCCTGTGAGCTGTTACAGAACCGTACGGTGCTGTTAATCACCCACGATCCCCTGGAAGCCCTGCGCCTTGGCCATGAGGTTTATCACCTGAGGGGGCACCCGGCCCGACTGACGGATGCCATTACGCCACCGGGCAAGACACCCCGCTCACTGGATGATAATGACCTGCTGGCCTTACAGGGCAAACTGCTGGATCGTTTACGTCATGAGTCGTTTGATGAACAGGCTGGAGTGCCATAAAGAATGAAAGACTCCGTCAAACCCTTTGTGGTTCTTATTGGCCTGCTGGTGCTCTGGCATACCCTGGTGATGGCCTTTGAGATGCCATCCTACATCCTTCCCGGTCCGTTAGCGGTGGCCAACAGCATGGTAGACAATGCCAGCCTGCTGTGGGAACACACGCTGGTTACCCTCAGTGAAATGCTGCTGGGTCTGTTACTTGGTGTTCTGCTGGGTATTATTCTGGCGCTGGTGCTGGTCTATTTTACCGTGTTAAGACCCTGGCTCTTACCGCCATTGTTGATTACCCAGGCCATTCCGGTCTTTGCGCTCGCACCGATATTGATGCTCTGGTTTGGTTACGGCCTGACGTCGAAAGTGGTGATGACCATTCTGGTGATCTTTTTCCCCGTGGCCACCTGTTGTTATGACGGACTGCGCCATACCCACCAGGGCTGGCTGGATATGGCCCAGACCATGGGCGGCAGCCGGCTGGCCATTCTGCGCCATATCCGCTGGCCTGCGGCACTGCCAGCCCTGGCTTCCGGGCTGCGGGTAGCCGTTGTGGTGGCACCGATTGGTGCCGTTGTCGGGGAGTGGGTTGGCTCCAGCGCTGGCCTTGGCTATCTCATGCTTCAGGCCAATGCACGACTCTGGACTGACCAGATGTTTGCTGCGCTCACCGTGCTGGCCTTCTGTTCCGTGACCCTTTACTACACGACCGACCGTGTTTTACGCAGACTCATTCCGTGGCAACCGGAGACTTCCCAGGAATAAGAAATGAATAAACTGATGCAACACACTTTTTTATGGGCAATGGCATGGCTGCTGTCCGTCAGCCTGCAGGCCAGCGCCAGTCAGGTATCCAGCACCGCACCGGCCAGGGAGCTGAAAGAGCTGACCCTGATGCTGGAATGGTTTGTCAACCCGGATCACGGCCCCATCATCATTGCCCGGCAGAATGGCTACTTTGCAGACCAGGGGCTTACGGTGACTATTCAGGAACCGGCAGACCCCAACCTTCCTCCCAAACTGGTGGCGGCAGAAAAGGTGGACCTTGCCGTTTACTATCAGCCCAGCATGATTCACGGAGTAGCCAACGGCCTTCCCCTTGCCTGGGCCGGAACCCTGGTGGCCACCCCCCTGGACGGCCTGCTGGTTCTGGATGACAGCCCGATCAAATCCCTGAAGGATATGAAAGGTAAAACCATCGGTTTGAATATTGGCGGCATAGAGAATGCCATTCTGGACACGCTGTTTGCACCCTACGGGTTTGGTGCCGGGGATGTAAAACTGGTCAATGTGGGCTGGAACCTCTCCTCTTCCCTGATGAGTGGCCGGGTGGATGCCATCATGGGCGCGTATCGTAACTTCGAACTGAATCAGCTGGCGATTGAAGGGCGTAAGGGCCGTATGTTCTATTACGAGGAAAACAATATCCCGCCTTACGATGAACTGATTTTTATCGCCAACAGCAAGCAGCACGATAAAGACGCCATTCGTCGTTTTCTCAGGGCGATTGAACTGGGCACTCAATATATTGTGAATAACCCGGAAAAATCCTGGGAGATCTTCAGGGATTACAGCCCGGAGAAACTGGATAATGAACTGAACCGCCGCGCCTGGTTTGACACCATTCCCCGTTTTGATCTGCGACCTGCCGCCAGGGATGCGGGCCGTTATCAGGCATTTGCTGACTATCTGCAAGCGACTGGAGAGCTGAAAACTCCGGTAAACACCAAGGACTACATGCTGGATTTTTAATCCGGAATGGACGTCACCGGCTATCGTCAAGACCTGCTTGTTGCGATAGCCACCTCATTTTTAAATTCCTCCCTGAGCATGCCGACAGAAAGCGAATGGTCTGAAATATCTATTGTTTAACTCTGGAAAAAGGATATAAGCCCCATGGACAGGTATAAAAACCCAGTACTCAGATTCATTGTCATGGCCGGGCTTGCAGCCGCCCTGGCTTCCCCGGTGACGGCCGAAGAAGTCATGGTCCGAGACAATATGCTCTCTGTGAGTGAAAATTATGATTCTGTCGGCATCGATAACGCTGGCTCAATCAACATAAATGGCAATATGAATGTCAACGGCCCTTTTACCAATAGAGCGGGTGGCTCAGTTAATGTCGCTATGGGGCTGAATATTTCCGGAAGTACATTGACCGCCACCAATGAGGGAACACTGACTGCTGGCAGTTACTGGAGTGATGGGCACTTTATCAATAACACGGGGGCGGTCGCATCCCTTGGGGTGATAAACAGCAGTGGTAATGTAACGAATAAAGGTACGTTATCGTTTGAACAGGGATCCGTTGTGGCTGACTTTGATGGCTCCGGAGGAACCACTTATATCACCATAACAAAACTTAATTTTTTCCAAAATCAATATAATAAGCCCCTGATTAAGGCCACGGGAAGAATCCGACTTGATTCTGACTCAAAGATCGTTCTCAACGTAGCCGAGGGTGCGATGCCCGATAGCGTGGACAGGGTTGCTATTGCCCTGAGTGGTGAATACCTGCAGTTTAATCACGATTCGACGGGCTCAGAGCTTGATCGTGCGGGCCGCCATCTTATCACTTCTGGCAATGACTTCCTGGTGGTAGAACATGTCGAGGTGGATATCTTTGGCATCTCCGCAGACCTTAAAGTGAAAAAGAAAAAATAGGTAAGGAATAAGCTCTGTGTTCAAAATCAACACGGTGTTAGCAAATTTAACGGCGGAGCCTGATTGTCCGGAAAACCCGGTCCGCCTGTTTTTAATAATGGTTTCAGCCGGACTTGCGGTAACGCTGATTGGCTGAAGCATTTTCTATTTCATTACCGGGCATACGGAAAGGGTTATCTCTCTGAACGGCAACAGGAGCCGCACGCTGGCCATGCCTCGCCAGGTCCCTCAGGCTAAATTGACTGTTAACGCGCGCTAACGGCAATGGGAACGACTCTTCCTTGCGAAGAAATTCAATGGCTGCCAACGCCTCATCCTTAGTCACCTGCAGGCCTTTCCCCACATCCCCCCTCAGATAACATTCCACTTTCAACCGCGCTTCCTCGGCGGCATGGGCGCTGGCTAACTCATCTTTGAAATGCTCTATCGCCAGCATGGACTCATTATTTTGATCTGGCACCCGGTTGAATTCTTGAATAACGTCATCCGGGGTCACTTTTCTGTTGTCGTGTGGAATTTTCTGCAAGCACAGTTTTTGCAGGAAGAGGCCACCCCTGAGCGACGTTTTATCGTTGCCATAGGCTGCAAGCACATCTGAAGAAGTGATTTGTCGTCCCTGTAATGGTTTTTTTTCCCAAAAGGCATCTTCAATACATTTGCCTTCACTCAAGGGGGTGGCTGTATCTCCATGAGGCGGACGGTTTGAGATGCCTTTACCACTGAATGTACCGGTAGAATGGCCAGAAATCCCGCTTGAACCGGCTTCTGGATCAACCCGGCCAGCAGTGTTTGGATGGGAGAAAAATGATGGTGATGCAGTGGGTGATGGTTTCAAAATAAAGCCCAGTCTGGATTATAAACACGACCATTTGACCCCAAAACAATTATTTGGTTCATCCCATTTATGCCCGGGTCGTGAGTTGGCTACCATGGGAGCTGAGCCTGTCTCTACATCACGATTTTTAAAACTCTCCCTGTGTGTGTCGACAGTAAAACGTGAGAGCAGAAATTTCTACTGTTTAAACCGGGATGAAGGAAATAAGACACATGGATAAATATAAAAAGCCGTTTATCAGATTAGTTCTTACGGCCGGGCTTTCAACTGCGTTGGCTTCCCCGGTAATGGCTGAAGAGGTCATGGTTCGGGGCAATATGCTTTCTGTGAGCGAAAATTATGATTCTGCCGGTATCGATAACGCTGGCTCAATCAACATAAACGGTAATATGAATGTCAACGGCCCTTTTACCAATAGAGCGGGTGGCTCCGTTAATGTTGCTATGGGGCTGAATATTTCCGGAAGTATATTTACGGCCATCAATGAGGGAACACTGACCGCTGGCAGTTACTGGAGTGATGGGCACTTTGTCAATAGTATGGGGGCGGTCGCTTCCCTTGGGGTCATCACCAGCAGCGGTAATGTAAGGAATAAAGGTACGTTATCGTTTGAACAGGGATCCGTTGTGGCTGACTTTAATGGCTCCGGAGGAACCACGTATATCACCATAACAAAACTTGATCCTTTTCCAGAAGATCATAATTGGAATAAGCCCCTGCTTAAGGCCACTGGAAAAATCCGACTGGATTCTGATTCAAAAATTGTTATCAACGTATCCGAGGATGTGCTGCCCCGTTCCATGGAGGATGTTGTTATTGCCCTGAGCGGTGAATACCTGGAGTTTGATCACACGTCGGCAGGCGATGTACTTGATCGTGCACGCCGTATTATCACTTCTGGCAATGACTTCATGGTGGTAGAACAGGTCGATGTAAATATTTATGGCATCAGCGCAGACCTCAGAGTGAAAAGGAAAAAATAGGTAAGGGATAAACGCTACCCATGGGGGAGGTATTCCTTTCAAAAACCTTCTTACCAGGATGGAAAACCAGATTTCAATCTGCTTCAACCAGTCGGCCGTCCCTATCCACTACCCAGGTACTGAAATCACGGGCCATGCCTGTATTACCCGAATAGTACGTTTCAGCTTCTGCCTTTAACGCATGGATACTGTTGGCTCCAGCCTCAGCAGAACGCTGATAGCGGCCACTGAAGTGGGTAAGAATCAAATTGGGAACACCGCTGGCCTCTGCTGCTTCAGCAACCATTCGGGCTGAGCTGTGCATCCAGACTGGTCCGGCTTTTTGCAGGGCGGCGTCGGTGAGTGTGGCTTCGTGAACCAATAGATGACTGCCTTGCAGTGCATCAATAAGCAATTCCGGCTTATCGTTATCACCCGCAATAATGGCAACCCGGCTGGCGGGTGGTGGTTGCAGAACCTGTTCAGGGAGTATCGTCCGGCCATCTTCAAGAGTAATGGCCTGCCCTTTTTGCAAAAGCCCCCATAGCTCTCCCCTGGGAACGCCCAGTGTCGTCAGTTGCTGAATGTTCAGTTGGGTACTGAGTGTTTTTTCCGCAAAACGATAGGCAAAACTTGGCACACGATGGGAGAGCTGGTGAGCCGTGACAGCAACCCGGGCATCCTGGTAGTGAAAAGCTGGCTGGTCGCTGCGTATAAACTCAATACTGAATGGCAGTTCCAGAACATCGGCATAGTGTAATGCCGCCTCCACAAACTGCCGAACGCCGTCAGGCGCGCAGATGGTCAGGGGAGCCTGCCGACCCTGCATGCTGGCAGAGGTAATCAGCCCGGGCAGGCCATACATGTGATCGCCGTGAACATGAGTAATAAAGATGGTTTTAAGATTGTTGAGGGTATAGCGGCAGCGAAGCAGCTGATGTTGCGTACCTTCACCGCAGTCCACAAGATACCATTGCCTGGCATCATCGATGGCCAGTGCCAGTGCCGTGACATTTCTTTCGGTGGTGGGCATGCCGGCCGAAGTTCCCAGAAAAGTCAGTTTCATGAACACCTGCTTTAATCACAATGCAACTTGTATTGTACCAGAGGAATACTTCGAACTTATGAAATTTCTTGCCAATTTAGTTGTCTAGTTGATATCGATCACGTTAATTATTGTTTATTTGGGCTTTCTTCATGATTTATCCCGGATATATTTATTTAGCTCCAACACCGACCTTCGTAGGTTATGGCAACGTTGAGTTACCACGGATTGCAGGTGAACCTGCCCGCTTTTGCACACATCATTGCACAGAGGTGGTACCCATGAGGGCAATGGCTGCCAGTGCGGGTGCCCGGATTGAAGGTGATGCTTGCTGTTTTGAGAGAGGTTATCGTTCTGTTCGGCCTGTTTATTCCGAGGGGTATTTTGGCGAGGGCTTCACAGGTCAGCAATATTATGATTTTAGCGAACATGATGAACCATCGTTCAACATAATGGGTAATCAGACGTTCGAACGATATGAAATGCCAATAGTAGAAACTGACTTTCCCGGAAATAACAGTGAGCAAAGAACCCCTCCGACTGCTAACGATATGGACTGCTATAACCCTCCGGAATCTGCAACAGCGGATTCTTGTACCCGGGAGCAGGAGTACTATCAACGTTTAGCGGAGTTAAAAGAATATAAGGGGCTGATTGAGGAATCGAAAAAATTCTTACCTAAAAATGCCCTTGATGAGTATATTCGGGATTTTTTGTCGGGAAACAGGAAAGAGCTGGAACTGTCCAGACTCTTTAGACAACATCCAACGCCACGGCCACTGTGTGGAATATATAGCTCAACATCTGATCACATCATCAGCATGAAGGCTCATCGCATAACGGATAAACAAAAAAAGGAACTCAGGACAATCCTGGAAAGCCAGAAACCCTCTGATTTTGGCATTAAATCCCGTAAATGGACCATGAGGAATGTCACAAACCTGATCAATAAACTATTTCAGTTAGATTTCGAGCAGGGTAGTGCGAAAAACCTTTTGTGCGAAATGAAAATATCGCTTAAGTCAATCAATGACAGTCACAAACTGACTCCGGGGAGATGATGTGGGGACAGTACTTCTCACTCCCTATTGCGGCTGCAGATTTGAGGCGCTGGTGATGATAAGTGGTATCACAGGTGCCGGTAGAGCTGAGTTATACAGCGACCCTATCCGAAATATCGCCTTGCCTGAACAGTTGAAATAAAAAGCAACGAGCGCAACAAGCCCTGCCAGACTTGGCCTGTGCGGGTCTTTTGGTCGCAATAATACAGTCATTTGTCCGTTTCCAGGGTGGTGTATTGTATTTAGGACTGGCATAAAGGCAGCTTGAGCCTTGAATCATAACAACGAATGTTGCGCTCGTTGCGGTTTTAATCAAGAGTAACCGCCCGTGGCATTCATTGAATTGAGTGTCACCCCCTGTCTATATCTGGTCTTTAATTGCAGGCATACTGATAAGTAGTTAACCAAATGAAATCGTATATTTCTGGCTAAGTGGGCAGTCACTCTGCGGCGTTACAACTACGGTCACATAGCTACGGCTATGCTCCCTACGTTGTGCCTTGCATAGTAACTGCCCACTTAGCCAGAAATATACGATTCCATTTGGCCAACTACTTAGAATTTTCGCCAATAGCCAAAGACACCTCCCATGATGCTTTTCAATTCGCTGCTCCCGGGCAGATATAAAAAAATGTTCACAGCACTGTTGTTTGCTGCCTGCTCAATCATTCCTCAGTTGGGTATCAGTAATGAACAGGTGGCAACCGAAGCAGAAATCAAAGCCATTGAAAGTGATATCCAACATACGAAAGAGCTGTTGGAATCCCTCAATGCGGCACGAACTTCTGCCCAGAAACAGGTGCAGAAGAACGACAAGGCCATTCAACAACTGAACACCGATATCATCACGCTGGAAGCTCGCCTTAAGGAGGGGCAGGGCGAAATAAAAAAGCTCCAGAGCCGTCAGCAGCGACTGACGGCAAAGAGTGAACAACAAAAGGTTCAGGTTGCCCGGAGTCTGCAATCGCTTTATAAGAGTCTGGGTGACAGCCGCATCAAGCTATTGCTGAACCAGGAAGATCCGGACAGTGTTTCCCGACAACTCGTTTATCTTGATTACTTTCAAAAGGCACAACTTCAGTCTATCCGTGAGTATGAGAAAACCCTTGCGGAACTGAAATCTGTGGAACATGACCAGCAAACCCTCCTCTCCCGACTGAATCAGGAAAAAGCCGTGATTGACCAGAAAAAGCAGTCCCTGGTCAAACAGCAGTCTGAACGTAAACAGCGGTTGAGTGAGTTGGCGAGTCGTTATCAAAAGGGAGGAAAAGCGCTTAAACAGCTGGAACAGGAGCGAGAAAAGCTGGATAAGGTGCTGGCCAGTATTATCAGTCGGCAGCTCGGTAACAGTGAGTCTTTCAACAATCGTAAAGGCAAGCTGTTATGGCCGGTAAAAGGACGCGTGTTGTTTAAGTTCAACGATCAGAATCCGGAAACACGCATGCGCTGGCAGGGCATGTTTATTGCCGCAACCTCCGGAACAACAGTTAATGCCGTGCATGATGGCCGGGTTATCTTTGCCGACTGGCTGAGCAGTTACGGCCTGTTGGTGATCGTTGACCATGGTGATAATTTCCTGACGCTGTACGCTCACAATGACACCCTTCTCAGGCAGGAAGGTGATACGGTGCTGGCGGGTGAGCCACTGGCGTTGAGTGGTCAAAGTGGAGGGCAGCAGACTGAGGGCGTTTATTTTGAAGTGCGCCTGAAGGGCAAACCCCAAGACCCATCTTTATGGCTTGGCCGTAAGTGAGTAAGGGAATCCAAACCATGTACCACTGTCGGAGAGTATCCCGAACTCAGTGTAGTTTCAAACGGTGATACCGATAAGTAATTTCTATACTTCACTGAATTAAATAATGCTCGGGAGCATTCATGAATTTGATTTTTAACCTCCACCGGCTTATCAAGGCATCGGCCCTGGTGCTGGCTACCGGACTGGCATTCAATGGCTGGGCTGATACGGCTGTTCAGGAAGAACAGCCCCCAAAGGCTCCTGCCGCTGAAATCAACAGCCAGTCTCCAGTAGACCAGGACACAGGGCACGGTGAGCAGCCAAAAGGAAAGCTGCCGCTTGATGAACTTCGGGCCTTCACCGAAGTCATGGAACGCATCAAAAAAGCCTATGTTGAGGAAGTCGATGACAGGACGTTGCTGGAAAATGCCATTCAGGGAATGCTCAGCGGGCTTGATCCTCATTCTGCTTATCTGAAACCGGATGACTTCAAAGAGCTGGAAGAAAATACCTCCGGAGAATTTGGTGGCCTGGGTATTGAAGTGGGCATGGAAGATGGCTTTATCAAGGTGGTGAGCCCCATTGATGACACACCTGCCGCAAAAGCCGGCATTCAGGCCGGGGATTTGATTATCAAGCTGGATGATGTATCGGTTAAGGGAATGAGCCTGGGAGAGTCGGTGGATAAGATGCGCGGTAAGGCAGGCACCCCGATCAAGCTGACGATTGTCCGTGAGGGTGTGGAGAAGCCCCTTGAGATTGCCCTGGAACGGGCGGTTATCCGAGTCCAGAGTGTCAGGGCCAGACATCTTGAGCCGGGTTATGGTTATATTCGTGTCAGTCAGTTCCAGGCGGATACCGGCCATGAGCTGGTGGATACCTTGAAAGAACTCAAGCAAGCACAGAAAGACGGCAAGCTTAACGGGCTGGTTCTTGACCTGCGCAACAATCCGGGTGGTGTGCTGCAGGCTGCGGTTGGCGTTACCGATGCCTTTATCAGCGAAGGGTTGATTGTTTACACCAAAGGTCGTATTCCAAACTCTGAGTTGAGGTTTAGCGCATCGGTTGATGACCCGTCAGAGGGCGTCCCGTTGGTGGTGTTAATCAATGGCGGTTCAGCCTCAGCCTCCGAAATTGTTGCCGGTGCCCTGCAGGATCATAAGCGAGCTGTGCTGATGGGAACCGAGTCTTTTGGCAAGGGGTCGGTACAAACCGTTTTACCGTTGAGTGTTGATGCAGCCAAGGGATTAAAACTGACCACTGCCTTGTATTATACGCCCAATGGTCGATCCATCCAGGCCGAAGGAATTAAACCGGATATTTTGGTCCAGCGTGCCAAAGTAACCCCGATTGATGCCCCTCAGCAGTATAAGGAAGCCGATTTGCAACGACATCTCAGCAATGGCAATAAAGATGATTCATCCAACAGTAAGAAAGCCAGGGCCAGTAAGGCAGAGAAAGAGGCAGCGGAGCTATTGGCCCAGGATTATCAGCTGAATCAGGCGTTGAATGTATTAAAAGGGATGCACATTAATACGATTACTGCCGTTAAGCCGGAAGAAAAGAAGACGGCTGCGCTTAAGCCAATGAAAACCACGCCATAGAAGACGACTGTGCCTCGTTACCGAGGTTCCTGATAGCGGTGTGGTATTAGCGCCTATCTGCACTAGTGCATGGTTTCAATGATTTTGACGTACAATCTCCGTTCCCCCTGAGCGGAGTCGAAGGGTGATTGGCACAGTATTCAGGGTATGGAGTTTACGCCTTTCGACTCCGCTCAAGACGAACGGAGTTTGGAGGTCAAGGAAAGAGCCCATCAATTGCATTGAAACCATGCACTAGAAACGATAAGAAACCCCAAAACTGATAACAGGCTGCCAGCGGGCAGTTGTCGTTTCATCAACATTGTTTCTTGAGATGGATTTCAAACTGTTAACCCAGAAAAAAAAAAGCAGAAAAAAAAAGGACACCCATAGACTTTTCGACCGATAAAAGTGGGTGTCCTTTTTATGTTCCGACCTTCACCACCCCTTGGTAACATTTTGATTTTAAACGATTAAATATCGTGCCAACCATATATTCGAATAGAATATATGCTTCAAAATCAAATGATTACGTTATTTTGGTGGTGAAAGTGGGATGTTCCTTTTTATGTTCCATTTTTATGGGGTAAGGAAGCCGGATCACACCTGCTGCCATATATTGGCCCGGAACAATCTGATGTGGTACATCGAGCTACTGGAGAAATTCGATCTGATGTATTTCTCTGAATCTGAAAAAACCTGTTGTCGTTGGCGATCATCTATCATGACGCCGCAGCGGAAGATGCCCCCAGGCGAGATGAAGAAGTTCAGGGGGTAATCCGGTTACTGACTGGGCGCTGTCCGGGACATGAACTGATTTCAGGTTCTTTTGTGGAACGTGGGAATCTGTCGCTCTGGTTATAAGGGAGCCAGGCAGCTGAACTGCGGAGGCCATGGACTTATGGGAAAAAATTTTCCTTCAGAAGTGCATTTTTCAAACCATAAGGCAAATTTAAAGAAGATATTGTTCGTCTATCAAGCAAATCATGCAGCTTCCTCTTGCACAAACTTTCCAGACTGAGAGTAGTTTCTTGTGGGTTGAAGCCAAATTTCTGAGTGACTGTACTGATAACATTCGGTGACAGGCTTCTCTCTGGACAGCTGCCGTAGTGGATCAGTTCAAAAGCAATTTTCCAGAACCCTCGTTTGTTGGCCCAGAACAGAGGAGTACCATCTCTAACGTCACGACTATGAACATCCGCCTTATACCGCAACAATAACAGCACCACCTGGTAATGCCCTGCAATAGCCGCCTGCGTCAAAGGAGTAGCAAGACCAGAGGAGTGACTATTAACATCCGCCTTATGCCGCAACAATAACTGCGCTACCTGGTAATGCCCTTGAGCCGCCGCCTGTGTCAACGGAGTACCATTACCCTTGGTACGGCTATGAACGTCCGCCTGATGCTGCAACAATAACTGCACCACCTGGTAATGTCCTGCAGCCGCCGCAAGCGTCAAGGGCGAATTCTTCCCAAAGGTATGGCCGTGAACATCGGCACCGGATTGCAACAGCAGTTCAACAAATTCAATTCGCCCAAATTCAGCCGCAGTGGCCAGCGGATTGGGGGGATAGACACCACTTAAGGCATTACAATCAGGATCTGCACCGAATTGCAACAGAAGTTTCACTAAATCAATATCCCTCTTTTTGACTGCCCCTGACAGTGGTGAAAGTGGTCTGAACCCTCCGCCGTTTACATCATCCGCATTATGCTTCAACAGCAATTTCACGGTCTCGATGCAACCTTTCTCAACAGCTACTCTAAGCAGACCTTTCTCCATACCCGGACCTTGCCAATGCGCACCATGTTCCAGCAACAGCTTAACCAGCTGAACATGCCCATGCTTGACAGCTTCGCTCAGGGAATTTGACCTGAAATAGCCGCCATCAAACCTGTTAATGTTGGCTCCATGACTCACCAGTAGCCGGGCAATCTCAATATAACCCTTGCCCGCAGCCTTGCACAGTGGCGTCCCCCTTCCAGAACTATTACTGTTGGCGTCGGCTCCCATAGTCAGCAACATTCGTACGCTCTCGGTATGCCCATGCATGGTAGCCTGAGTCAGTGGCGTTCCGCCTCCGTAGGCAAAGCTGTAAATATCCGCTCCATGCTCCAGTAACAGGCTTATCGCCCCGACCTGTCCGTTCCTGGCAGCCTGAGTCAGGGGAGTCGGCCAGCCAAGGGTATTGCTGTTAATATCCGCCTGGCAATCAATCAACAGTTGCATAAGTTCAGTGTTACCCAAGGCCGCAGCTGTGGCCAGTGGCGTCATGCCCTTGCAATCGGGGTGGTCAACACGAGCTCCAGACTCAAGCAGTAACCTCGCGATGTCAACTAACCCGTACATGGCTGCCCGGGTCAATGGGGTAAACCCTTCTCTGCCGGGGAACCTGAGGGCTTTATGCTGCTTCCGCAACCCTTCCTCGCGGCCATTAACCTCGGTGCCATTGCGCAACAGCCATGCCACCATATTGATATCCCCGCACTCAACTGCACAATTCAGAGGGACCTTACTGGCAGCGCCGGTGCAATGTGCGACCATACAACGGTTGTCGCCGGTTCCTGCAGCAGCCAGACCGTCAGTCCTGACTCCGGATTGCACGGCCACAGACAGATTATGACCATAAGTGGGCTGTAACCCGACTCTGCCGGATATTCCCGGATCGTCGGGAACAGAGATACGGGGAATCTGTTTTGCATAGGTCGGTAAATAAGTGTCGTCTACTTTCTCCGAAGTTTTCGAGGTTCCGGCAGCACTGGCTGGTAGCAAGCCAGGGTAACCCCCGGTATTTAGTGGTTGCATGGTAACTTGCCATCTGTCCGAATAGGTGGATGCTTAGAGCAATCGCTCTGTAAAAAAGTTCCGCCTTGTTATCCGAGGTCGGTGATTTTTGTCTTGATGTGACACGAAAACACGAGACGCAAGCAGGTCTTGGCTGAATCAGATTGAAATCTGGTTTTCCATCCTGGTCAGAAGGTTTTTGAAAAGGAACAGCTTCACTTCCAAAGAGGACCTGAAGGTACGGCTCTACGGTTTTATTGAGTTCTTCAATGAGAGGATGGCCAAGCCATTTAAATGGACTGTCAAAGGCCGTCCTCTGCAGGTGTGAAGATGCGTGGGTATTAAGGCTTGGATGCGCTAGAAACGATAGGAAACCCCAAAACTGATCACAGGCTGCCAGCGGGCAGTTGTCGTTTCATCAACGTTGTTTCTTGAGATGGATTTCAAACTGTTAACCGTAGGGGCGGCAAGATTGCTGCCTTCATTATTTTCATAAACAGCACCAATATCAACCCGAACACCCAGCCTTGCCTGATCCACCATTTTCTTCCAACCTACACCAAGATAGGTTTTGTTGTTGTAGCGTGAATTCTGTGAATCTTTTGCCGCATGGCGAAAACTGCCAGCCGACATACTGAAGTTGTTATCAAAAGGCTGATAATCAATGCGCAGGCCTCTGGCGTTATCAGCCGGGCTTAATGACTGGTTGCTCAGTTCCAAGGTAGAGGGCTTATCCGGGGATTCTGCCGCGTGTTGCTCCGGCAGCAGTTCAACATCACCAGGCATCTGCCCATGGTCGTCTGCTTGCGCAGAGCCGAGAACAGTGACTCCCAGGGCAATGATCAGCAGATGACTATTCATGGCATTTTCCCTCCATCCTTTTCTCCATTGGTGTGTGAAGAACCGGAAAACGGTATGCTCGATGCCTGTGGATATTGAACAGCATTTTTATAACACAACTCATTTTATCGTCGCTGTATTTATCACAAGAAGCAACTGTTCTTTTGCACAAACTCTATCTATTTTTTAATGCACTGTTTTTGTTCATTGATTCAATTTATGAAGTGTTCACGCCATGTACTAAGTATTTTTCGTAATACCCGATGAATTTACCACTCTGATACCCGATTCTTCTCACTGGTAGACTTAGCGCCAACATCGATTGGCTGTGGATAACCCCATGCAAGTTCAAAATATGCCCAACTATGGTGCGGTTCCTCCTGCGGAAATGGCAAAGCTGGCTGAGCAGGCAGTAATAGGCAAAGCCAAAAAACACCCTGAGATAACCATGATCCTGGCGATTATGGCCGGTATCTTTATTGCCATTGCCGGCATGTTCTATACCGTAGTGATGGCCGGTGCCCAAAGCATGCCTTACGGTATGTCCAAACTGGTGGGTGGTATTGTCTTCAGTACCGGCCTGATGCTCGTAGTGCTCTGCGGTGCCGAACTGTTTACCAGCAGTACTCTGCTGCTGATGGGCAAGGCAACGGGTAAACTGAAGTTCCGTAACATCGTTAAAAACTGGGGGCTGGTTTACGTTGGTAACTTTATCGGCTCTATTCTCTTTGCCCTGCTGATTATTGGTGGCGGGGTCTGGGAAGGCGGCAATGGTCAGGTAGGCCTCTCTGCCATGTATGTTGCCAAGGCCAAATTGGGCCATCCATTCCTCCAGGCCATGATTCTGGGTATTCTCTGTAACCTGCTGGTTTGCCTGTGCTACTGGATGACCCTGAGTGCACGCACAGCTGCGGGTAAAATGATGGCCTGCATTCTGCCGGTAGCGGCGTTTGTGGTAGCGGGTTTTGAGCACTCCGTAGCCAACATGTACCTGTTGCCAGTGGGCTACATGGTTAAGACTGTGGCTGGCCCTGAGTTCTGGCAGGCGATTGGTTACACCGCTGCCGATTTCGACATGATCAGCCTGGGCAACATCTTTATGAATCTGCTGCCGGTTACCATCGGTAATATCATTGGTGGTGGTGTGATGGTGGGTTTGAGCAAGTGGTTTGTGCACCTTCGTGTTAAAGGTTAATCAAGGTTTAACTGAATGACCTATGATGTGGTCATTCAGTTTCAGCTTTGCCAGCGTAGGAATGCTTCAACATCTGCTTGATGCCCTGCGCTGTTTTTCTGCCAATCCCCCTGGTTTGTGCCAGCTCTTCAACCGAACTCAGCAAGACCGCTTCAATCGAACCGAATTTCTGCAACAGAGCCCGGGCTTTCAGCGAGCCAACACCCGGCAAACACTGCAGCATATTTAACGATTGCCGGACCGGATTTTTAGATGGAACAGGCCGGGACCCCATACCCGCAGAATTCATAAGCCCTCTGAACTTGCTCCATTGTCGCCCCACCATAATCAATAATGCAGCAGTCTCATTCGGGTTCATGGAACGAAGTACGGGAATACCAAAATACAGTGACACTGTGACCAGAGCCCCTTGAATAGACTCTCGTCGTATACCCGATGAACACAACATGTCAGTAGTTCCTTCAATCAGTAATACTTTGCGATAAGGAAAACTAAACTGGCTCAACTGCCGAAATAACCGACCATCAATAATGGAGGCCGCCAGATCGGTCAGCGTTTTTCTCTCAACCAGCCAGTCGTTGTTGATTTTATAATCTCCACTATCAAGAGAGACGGTGTTCACAACAATCCCTTCCCGCCCCTGCAGTATGTCAACAATCCCTGAAGCCCTTTCCCGATAATCAATGTCAATCACGATATTATGCATGGTATGAGCGTTATTCTGATCATTAGGACAGGCAGCAGTATAGCTAATTGTGTATGCTTGCTAAGTAGCTGGCCATATGGAATCACATATTTCTGGCTACTTGGGCAGGTGCTATGCGAGGCACAACGGAGGGAACATAGCCGTAGCTATGTGACCGGAGTTGTAACGAAGCACGACTGCATGGATGCAGGAGCTAGAGCAACGCAGGAGCGGTTGCCGGGAGTGCCTGAACAAGGAGTCAGAAATATATGATTTCATATGGTTAGCTACTTATTGCCATGCAGAGAAATAGAGGGATAAGCAATGAAGTCAGTGGCAATCTTCTGCGGTGCCCGGTCTGGTCGTAAGGAAGCGTACCGTCAGGCCGCTGAGGCATTGGTGGACTCGCTGTTAGAGCAAGGCATCACCATCGTTTATGGCGGTGGTAATGTTGGACTGATGGGCGCTATCGCTGATCGAGCCATCGCCGGAGGTGGCACGGTGGTTGGGGTGATTCCCCATGCCCTGGTCGGACAGGAGCAGGCCCATAAAGGCTTGAGCGAACTGATCCATGTGCAGGACATGCACCAGCGCAAGCAGACCATGGGTGAGCTGGCGGATGGCTTTATCACCTTGTCCGGTGGTGTTGGCAGCATGGATGAACTGTTTCAGGAAATTGCCCATAAGCAGGTAGGCTACCATGGTAAACCCTGCGCCATTCTGAATACGGCTGGCTATTATGATCACCTGGTGGCCTGGCTGGAGAATGCCGTGGATGAAGGCTTTATCACCCGCTACTGGTTTGAACAGCTGGTGATTGACCACTCCCCGGCAGAACTGGTGAATAGAATGATAGGGGCAAAAATATGAAGCCGCTGCTGGTTTATCTGCATGGTCTGAACAGTTCATCCCAGTCAAGCAAGGCTATCCAAACCACCGGGTATGTCCGGGATAACCGGCTGGATATTGAATTATGGATACCAGATCTGCCGGTTTTTCCATCGGATATTGTGCAGTGTATACAGAGCCACCTGAAAAAGTCGCTGAACCTCAGGGATATCTACATCATTGGCAGCTCCCTTGGTGGCTTCCTGGGAACCTGGCTGCAACGCTGGCTACTGGATAATGGCCACCGGAAAAAGGCAAGACTGGTGCTGATTAACCCGGCCGTCGTTCCCCATGAACGATTCGAAGCCTTTCTCGGCCCCCAGAAAAACTTCCATACGGGAGCCGACTGGGTTATGACCGAAGAGTATGTTGAGCAGCTGCTCCTTCTGGAAACAGAGCCACCAGCATCACCGGACAACACACTGCTTATGGTACAGACGGGCGATGAAACCCTGGACTACCGCCTGGCGGTGGAAAAATATCAGCAATGCAGAGCGATCGTACAGGAAGGTGGCAGCCACACTTTTGATCATTTTGAGACCGTGTTACCAGAAATATTTGACTTTCTGGAACAGGATTTTCCGACATCCGTTTGAACAAATCACCGTCGATTCGTTACACTCTCCATTTTCACGCTTTACATCATAAAGCGATCAGTCAGCAAGGACTCATGGTAAAGAACGACTACAATGCCGAGGCGATTGAGGTACTCAGTGGCCTCGACCCGGTGCGCAAACGCCCCGGAATGTACACCGACACCACCCGGCCAAACCATCTTGCCCAGGAAATCATCGACAACAGTGTGGATGAGGCTCTGGCAGGGTTTGCTTCCCATATCAAGGTCACCCTGCACAAAGACCAGTCTCTGGAAGTAGTGGATGATGGCCGTGGCATGCCCACCGATATCCATCCGGAACATGGCATCTCGGGTATTGAGCTTATTCTCACCCGCCTGCATGCCGGTGGTAAATTCTCCAACAAGAACTACCAGTTCTCCGGTGGTTTGCACGGGGTGGGTGTTTCTGTGGTCAATGCGCTCTCCAGCCATCTGGAAGTGACCGTTCGCCGTGGCGGCGTTGTTTCTGCCATCAGCTTTAAAGATGGCTACAAGGATGAAGACCTTCACGAAACCGGCACCTGCGGACGTCGCAATACCGGAACAACGGTTCGTTTCTGGCCCGATGCCAGCTACTTCGACTCCCCACGATTTTCCGTACCAAGGCTAATGCATATTCTCCGGGCCAAGGCAGTCCTTTGCCCTGGCCTGCGGGTTGAATTTGATGACCGTATTTCTGAAGACGTGACCGAGTGGTACTACGAAGATGGCCTGAATGACTATCTCAAAAGTGCCACCAGAGGCTTTGCCGTGCTGCCCGCTGAACCCTTTACCGGTTCCCTGAAAGGGGAAAGCGAGGCGGTAGACTGGGCCGTCCAATGGTTACCCGAGGGTGGTGAACTGCTGACGGAAAGCTATGTCAACCTGATTCCCACCCCGCTGGGCGGCACCCATGTGAATGGCCTGAGAACCGGCCTGCTGGAAGCGATCCGGGAGTTCTGTGAGTTCCGGAACCTGTTGCCCCGTGGCGTGAAACTCGGTGGCGATGACCTGTGGGAAAACTGCGCCTACGTATTATCTGCCAAGTTGGCAGACCCACAATTCTCCGGCCAGACCAAAGAACGCCTCTCTTCCAGAGAGTGTGCCGCCTTTGTCTCTGGTGTGGCAAAAGATGCCTTTAGCCTCTGGCTGAACCAGCATACCGCTGAAGCTGAACTGCTGGCAGAACTCTGCATCAGCAATGCCCAGAAACGGATGCGCAAAGCCAAGAAGGTCGCCCGTAAAAAAGTGACCCAGGGGCCAGCACTACCGGGTAAACTGGCGGATTGTGCCAGTCAGGACCTGAGCATGACCGAACTGTTCCTGGTGGAAGGGGACTCGGCGGGCGGCTCTGCCAAGCAAGCCCGTGACCGTGAGTACCAGGCCATCATGCCGTTGCGGGGTAAAATCCTCAACAGCTGGGAAGTGGACTCCTCAGAAGTACTGGCCTCCCAGGAAATACACGATATCTCCGTAGCCCTGGGAGTTGATCCGGCATCGGATAACCTGGATGGTTTGCGCTACGGAAAAATCTGCATCCTGGCCGATGCGGACTCCGATGGCTTGCACATCGCGACCCTGCTCTGCGCCCTGTTCGTTCAACACTTCCGCCCGCTGGTGGAACGCGGCCATATTTATGTGGCCATGCCTCCGCTCTACCGGATTGATGTGGCCAAGGACGTCTATTACGCCCTGGATGAAGCGGAGAAAGAAGGCATTCTTGAACGCATCCGTGCTGAGAAAAAGAAAGGCAAGATCAATGTGCAACGCTTTAAGGGACTGGGCGAAATGAACCCTCTGCAGTTGCGTGAAACCACCATGTCTGCAGACACTCGTCGTTTGGTTCAGTTGACCCTCGACAATGAGCAGGAGACGACTCAGCGGATGGACATGCTGCTGGCCAAGAAGCGCAGTTCGGACCGCAAGACCTGGTTGGAGTCCAGGGGGAATCTGGTTGAAATTGCTTAAATGATGGTAGATCGACGTTATTCATTTTTGTACAAACGCAAAAGGGCAGTAGAAAAACTGCTGAAAAATTCCAGATAAACATTGAGGCTGTAACCGATCAGTTTACTACCAGTTTGAATCTTATCACGGTTGTTCATGGCCTGAGTTCCTAAGCTCAGAGCGTACCCAGAAGTGTTTACCAAACCGTGGGAAGTACACTCTAATGCTCACCCGCACAACGATACTTGTGAATGGGTTCACCCGTTTGAGCGTGAACAGCAAGAACCGGATAAACGGAGGGTCCGTGGCCATTAGGATCAGTAGCCTCCGCATACTCGCCATCGGTTTTGGGTAGGTTGTTCTCGGGGCATAAATAAAAAATCATCGGCGCGCGAATGCTGAATTCGCGGGGCTCAAGCAGGTAGTCCTGCTCAATCACCCTCTGCTGCGCCTTGCTCAGCGCAGGATTGGCAATAAAGCGCACAGGGATCGCAATATCCCATGCCTTGTCTTCAATTAGCGGAGCTTCGGCAGGAGTAATTATTTCCGGGACGCCTATGAATCGTGCCAGAACAAAGTCTTTGTACGCCGAACTGCCCCAATCATAAGCGCGTACATGTTGTCGTCCGTTGACGGTGATAATGACTGCGGGGGTCAGCCTTCGAGGCGTACCTTCCGGATTCTCCATGGACGCATAGGTCGCGTGCACCTGACCCTGCTGCTCGATCGCAGACAGGAAAACCGACAAAGTGCGGCTGGGTACCGCGCGATGAATAATCGGGATTTCCTGCACATGAGCCGCTTGCGGCGGTTGAAACTCTGCCGTCGCGCGCCATACCAGGTCATTCTCCCCCAGCAATACAGGCGAAAATGTGGCGCTGGGAAAATACCCCTTGCGGCTACCGCTTTGGTCAACCACGTTACCAGGTGCCAGCTCCAAATAGGTTCGTACGTCAGTCCGGGCCTGCTGCGCAGAGACGCCAAACTCATCTGCAATCATGCGCGATGTGACCTTGCGCTCCCAAAGCAACTGACGCTCGATATAACGTAAGCGCAGCCACTGCGCATGACTGAGCGATGTTTTGTGCTGACCGAGAAACGTTGAGTAATGCATACCAGTTTTTGTTCGGCGTTGGTGGACGGAGTGTAATTCGAGATCTAACCGATACTCGGAACCAGTATATGGCTTGACTTATTTCAGGACAAATAATATTGCATGTAGATCATATTATGCAAAGTATCTTTGTTTGAGTTACTGCGTGGTGCTATAGTGGCGTCTTCTCAGTCGGAGAATGCTATGTCGCTAGAGTTTCTGGAGCAAGCTCGCAACGAACCGATGGCGCGTCGAGAACTGACCATTCAGTCTCATGCGTTGCTCGTTGTACGAACGCTCGATTCAATTTACAGCGCCCTACAACGCAAGCCGTTCGACGGAATCGACTTTGATGTCCTTGCGGCCATCATGTACCTATTTGACGCCATGCTGTACTACACCGACCGTGAGCGACAGCCGGGTATGACCCGTAGAGAGGCGGAACTGTGCCTAGTGGAACACATGCGAGAGGCGTATCCTGGACACAATGATGCTAGCTATGTGCAGGTAGCCGGCAAGATTTTCGCCGCGATCAAGGATCCTTTCCGTCTGCGGTTCTATGACTTTACCGAACGTGCACATTCTGACGAGCAGGTGGTTCGACTGGTGCGTCATGACCAGGTTGTCGGCTCAGACGATATCCTCTGGTCACTGACCGATGAGGGGATGATGTTTTATACCCTTCGTCTTGATGAAACGCCAATCGAACGTGCCGCCATACTGGCTTGGCGCACCCTCAAGACTATCCGTCGTGGCGAGATCGACAAAGCGGTGCACCAGATCCAGTCGACCCAGCGGCAACTTGAGCAATACCTGATTGGTATGCGAATGAAAGTGCGCGCCGCCCAGGCAGGTGATTTAAGTGCATCCTACGCACAGGACATCCGGCCAATTCTCAGCGACTCCTTCGATAAGACCGAGGAGGTGCTTGGGCATATCCAGAGCACACTCGCCACCATCACAGAAATGCTTGCCGATGGCCGCTCAGAACTGCACCCCGATAAGCTCAATAAGCTGCGCAAGGCGCAGGAAATCTTCGCCGACGTCAGCACTTTCACGCTGAGCTATCAGGACTGCCTGCATGATGTGAACAAGGACTTTGAGCAGGCCCGTCTAAAGCTGATCATTCCGAGGGATAATACCCTGTTCCGGGAGACACTTGAAAAAGCCGCACTTAAGCCTCTGCTGGCCCACACTCCAACGGCAGCTGAACAAAGCATGGACGACTTAGTTGCATGCCTGCTGGCCCCGCGCTGCCAATATGATGATTGCCACACCCTGCTTGATCTGGAATTGGTGCTGAACCTCTACATCGATCAGTTCGATCAGGTGTTGCCACACGAGATCCAGGACCCCACCGAACAACCCGAGGCGATAGAAACCAGTCTGCAAGGCATTCCCGATTCGGTGATCCGTCATTGCAGTAGCTGGGTGTCCAGCCGTCTGAAAGCGCAGGGCCAAGTCAGTTTTGCAGACGTATTTGATGCCTACGAGGAGGGTGAGTTATCCGAACAGGAGCAGCAGGTCTGTTTGCTTCATATCGGCAGCTTGGCGACCAACAACGATTCCTCCATTGAAGTAGATGTGGACGACACCCCTATCGAATCAGCTCTTTGGCGAGCCGACAACATCATCTTGCTGACAGCAGCCCCTGTACCGACCCTCGAGGAGTAGTTATGTACGACGCAGATCAACACGCTAAACGCTACGCCGAGATCGCCACGCAAGCGATCATGAGCTCATTGGGATACAAAATGGCTGATGATGCGATTCAGCGGGCTCTGGAACTCCATGGTGATGTCCTGTTTATGGAAATTATTCGTGGCATCGCGGCTGGCATGAAGTTGAACTATCTCGGTATGCACGAGAGCTATGGGGTGTTGTTGACCGCCAATGGTCGTGGTCCGTATGCCCCCACCCTGGGTTGGCTTAATAAGCGCCTGCTACACGATGTGACCACTGAGCAGATGGGCAAAGAGCGCAAGGAGCAGCGCCTCTTTGCAGGCCTGACGCTTATCGCGTTGCTTGCGGACATGTTTCCTAACCCTGATTCGGTTCGGGTTGAGTCTGGTCAAGTCAGAGGCACCAGTGCAGCCTCGGTGGTGGCCAAGCTCAACGATGTAGCCGATCAGGTTATTGCGCAGCGCAAGGCCGAGGTAGATGGGGCGGTGGATGGCCTGCTCCTTGCTGCCCGGTTTGTGCAGGAAGAGCGCATCCCCCGTATCTACGACGAAAAGGTGGCGCGCGTCTCCAGTATTCGCTCGCAAACTGAGATGGCAATGCGCTGGATACAGTTGCTGCAGGAGGAAGGCTTTCTGGCTGAGGACAGCAGCCTGTCGGGAGAATCTGACTGGTATCCGACCCAGAAGCTCAAACACTATCTGCGCCATACAGGCATTGAAGAGACAGTGCGCTTCGTGATGGATATCGATCCTGCAACAGAGGAGCAGCCATCTGCCCCAGGCAATGCTGAGGCGACGACATCAGTCGATCATCCTCAATCCGCAGAGGACGGAGGACAGCCTGCCTCTATCGAAACCGCAGAAACACAACACAAATTGGAGGTTTGATCATGTGGCTGATCAAACGGGTCTATATGGATGGCGCTGGTCACGAAGAGGCTTTCTACAAGGACCTCAATCTGAATTACATCGGCCTCGCCCAAGCTTCCGAACTGCCGGATGATGCAGTGCGCAGAGCCCCTGCCAAGAATACAAAGGCAGTGGTCAGTACCTATCAGCAACTGGTGAACGGGGGTGGAAAGTCTACCTACATCGCCTTGCTACTATCTGTCTTTGAGCCATCTGTCAACGACTTCACTCAATACCTGGCCAACCGCCGCAAGAGCCAATACCACTATAAAAATTACTTCTATCGGGAGCTGTCCGTCATCCTGGTGGAGATGGTGAATGAGGACGGCCAAACCTTGCTGCTGGGGCACGCTCATCAGCGCAATGGGAATGAGGTGGAACGATTATTCTTTATCTGCGACGCTCCCGACAGCCTGCTGGATGCACCGTTTGATGAGGTGCCCTCATACTCACGCGCCGAGCGTAGTCGTGAGTTGCGCCCCTACGCTAACACCTTGCACAGTTTTGAGAGTTGGCTTAATCAGAAGGCAGGTGGTGACGGTGGTATGCACTGGCGCAAGACTCGGGTAAATAAAGAGTGGCGCGAGTTTCTAGTGGAGCAACAGATCAACGTTGATCTTATCAAGACCATGGTGACCTTCAACTCTGAAGAGGGCGGGTTAACTAAATTCATCGACTATAAGACCGAACAGGATTTTCTCGGTGCCTTCTTTGCGTGCAGTATGTCCAAGGACACAACTGAACAGCTACGCGAGTTGGTGACGCACGAGGTCCATCGTCAGGGGGAGCTGGAAGCGATTCGACGTAACGAATCCTTCCTGGGAGATGTGTTGTCTAACTGGCGGAAGTTCCTTGAACCGGCTCATAAACTCGAGGCTGCAGAAGCGCAGCAGCAGGAAATGGCTGAAGGATTTCGCGAGGCTATGCGAGACCTCACAGCCTTTGCTGAGAGTACACAGGCAGAGCACACCCGTCTGAAGGAACAGTCTGAAAGGCTGCAGGAAGAGGCTGATCAAGCGACATCTGACCGTGTTCTGCATAGAAAACGCAAGGTGCTTCTCGAACATGATCTTGCTCAACATCAATTGAACGAACAACAGCGTAATGTCGACAAACTCAATGATGAAGCGGACTCTCATCAGTGTCACTTAGAGATTGCGCATGCTGCTATCGATTACAAAACCTATGCAACGGCGAAAGATCGCTACCGCCAATCGGTTAATGACCTTCAGGTGTTCCAAAGCGAGACGGAAAAACCACTGCAGGTTATCTTCGACCGCGCGGCTGGCGAGGCATTAGGTGTACTGCGGCGAGCGATAAGTGGTCACCAAAAGAAGAAGTCTGAAGTCACGGGACAGCTGGCAGCGCTTGAAACGCAAATTCAGACTCTTGGAGAGTCCATTGGCGATTTGAGGGCCAAGCTAGGTGGTCTGAATGCTGAGAGTAAGCAGTGCAGAAAGGACCGGCGTAAAGGCGAATTGCGGCGGGATTCGCTGCGCGAGGATGGCCTGATTCAGGGGGATGAAACCCCAGCGTCAGCGCAGCACCGATTGGCATCGCTCTTACAAGATGCCGCAGAACATAAGGCGCAAACCAAAATCGATGCAGACAAGGCTGAGCAGGTCCTTGAGGCGCATTATTCTGTGGTCAGTCAAGCCGAAGTTGCACGCAGTCAAGCCCAGAACACACTCACCCAGGTCGAGCAAAAGCATCAGGAGGGGGTGGACAGCGCACAGGCGCTGACTAGTAACTACCATACGCTTCCCACGCTGACTCAGCGTGCCCTTGATCTTGAAGATGCCAACTGGCACAGCGCGCAGTGCGGATTGCGGATCGATGAGGTACTGGAAACCGATACTCAAACGCTGCAGGTCTCTAGGCAGCGCCTGCTGGCCGCCCAGCACGAGCGGGATGAGCTAAAGCAGACGGGCCATGAAATGGTCACCAAGCAGATCAAGAAGGCGCTTGAGGGGTTTTACGCGGCGGGCATTGCGCGTGAAAAGCTGTGGGCCTTCCCTCGATACCTCGCCTCCGCCTTCAATGACGATGCGGAACGTATTGCGGGGGTGATCGACCAAAATCCGGGCCGCTATCTGAGTCTGGTTGCGCTGGATGACGCAACGTTCGCACAGGTCAGCGAACTAAGCGACACGCTGCCATGGAAAGGAGTGCCGATTGCCATTCATCGACTCGATGAGGCGAAGGATCTCCTGGGCGGGTCACCCGACTCAGTACAGGCGGTACTTTCTAATCCCGATAAATACGGCTATAGCCAGGCGGCTTACGAGGCAAGGCTTCAGGAGCTGGAACAAGCTGTCGTTTCGCAAGAGACTCTTGTGGAGGAGGCAGAGCGTGACCTGATGATGCTGGAGGCATTCAAGGGTGACTGGCGCTTGCACAATGATCAATACGGGAAGCACTGGTCGAACCTGGTCAATCAGCTAGATCAGGCTCGCTCCGCACTGGCGGAGATGGTAGAAAAATTGGAGCAGGCGAAACAGCATGAGCAGAAGCTGCGTGATGCAAAAGGTCAAGCTCAAGCACTCTTTGAAAGTGCTCAACAACAGCACCAGCAGGCCCAAAAATTCCATGACACTCTGGATGATTTTGTGGTAACGGAATGGGCTGCGCGCAACACAGCAATAGAAAAACTAGCGAAGTTGAATGAGCAGAAACAGCGGTGCGAGGATACCCTTGAGACCCAAAGTGACGAGTTAAAGCAGACCGAACAGGCAGCAGAAAGGGACCGATCCGAGGCAACCCGGCTCAGCTTTCAGATTGACCAGTGGGCCAGCCTGAGTAACCAAGCCCTTTATTCAGGAGTGCTGGCAACCGAAGGTGGAGCTGATCGGAACCCGCAAGATGCACATGACGCTGCCGTTCAGGCACAGAAGCAGCTACTTGAGGCGGCCCAAGGTGATAAGGTCACGGAACTTAAGCACCAGCGGGAAAAAGCCGAGCAGGCACAGAACGATGCGCATGATCAATTATCCACTCACTCCGCCTACCGCACGCACTTGGGTGATGTTCAAGCTGCGGCCAGCAGTGCTCTCGCGCTGATCAATGACCGGATCACACAGTTTGAGAGGCAACAGCAAGAGTGCTCGAAGCGACAAATCACGGCGCAGGCAACTCTGCAAAATATTAGACAGAAATGTGAAGAGACTCGCGAGGCATTAGTCGAGGGTTTTGTGTGGACGGAAAAGCCCACTGAGGTTGAGACGATAAAAACAACCCTTTCTGATACCAATGCAGCCCTAAGGGAAGCGAAGGAGCGAATTAATCACCTGGCGGAACGGCAGAAGCTCCTTTCCAAAGATATAGAGGCTGTGAAAGAGCAACTTCACAAGGCCGATAACGCTCAGGCGATGATTCAGTCTTACACACCGACACCTGCGGCAGGTCTGCCCGTCAAGATTCTGGATATAGCCGAGTATGTGGATGCACTGCGCACTGAGAGCCAAAGGTATGCGCAGTTGGAAAAGACGCTGAAGGTGCAAGAAACGCAAGTAGGCATCGTTTGGGGGCACTATCGCAATCGGATTATGGAAGAATCCGCCAAGAACCCAGATGATCGGGCCAGTCAGGAATACCTGCACCGGTTGGAGTCCATCGCCACCTGGCGAGAGGTGCTGGGCGATTTGGAGCGTGTAGACACTGGGATAGCAGAGGTGTATGAGGCGGTGAAGGACAGTCTGGAGCAGTTCCAGCGCTCGATTAAGCTGACCGTTAAGCAACTGACTTCTCATCTGGATCGAGCCATCAAGCTTCTGAAGCGCGCCAAGTCGGTTAGAATACCGGACAACTGCCCTGTGTTGCCTGGCCGCGCTATTCTGAAGATGACGGACCGGCTGAATGATCTTCCTGCAGACCTCGAAAGTTTTGCTAGCGCCCGCCTGCAGCACTGGATCGCCAAGGGGCAAGTACCCCGCTCCCCCAACCGAGACGTACTTACAGCTGACCTGGTTCAGTCGGTATTGAGCGAAGGGGATCTGGATGTGCGCATGTTGAAGACCAACGCTAGCCGCCCGAAGTGGACTCATATCACTCAGCTTGAAGGCTCAGGAGGCCAGCTCCTCACCTCGGCCTTCCTGCTCTTTGTGACGGTAGGCAAAGTACGTGAGTATGACACTGGAATTTCAGGCGCAGGCTTCTTGCTGGCGGATAACCCGCTTGGCAAGTCGAATGCCGATGACCTGTTGCGCATTCAAACTCAGATGGCCCGGGCCTACAACATTCAGCTCATTTATCTGACTGGCATTTCTGATGAAAACGCCCAGTCGATGTTTGATAACCATCTTTTTCTGAATAAGACACAGAAGCTGAAAAGGCGGGATCTGGTTACTATTGACAATAGCCGCCAAGCTTTATGGGCTGCCTCGTTGGCCGCTAAACCTCAGCCTGAGCCGGTCTTGTAGGGGGCTATGATGAATGTTGTAACGACGTGGCTCTCCCGGTTGGAGTCGACCGCCCATAAACACCGCCGTATGGCTGGCAAAAGCGCCCGCACTGTGAAAGCCCAGGCAGTACTAGAAGAGGTGCTACGTACCCATCAGCAGGAATCACGAAGCCATGACATCCCTGATTTGCTGCGTCAGGCGATTAAAGAGCTGATTGCGGGTGATTGGCGAGCTCAGCCCAAAAACGAAGCTAAGTGGCAACCCTATTGGCGGGGCCTACGTCTGCCCAGTGCATTTGTGTACAACGGTATCAGCGCCCCCGTAAAGACAGCGCAAGAGATCGCGTGGCATCCCTGGCTGGCAGGACGAATTACCGGCCCAGTAACAGTGCAGGTAAAGGAGCGTCTGCAGCGGCTGAATGCATACCTGTTTCGCCAAACTGAACGGGATAAGCCACTATTCCCGGGTACGCTTGGGCACCGTGAGCGCTCGCTATTGATCTTTAGCGATGAAAAAACGTTGGACTCCATGCCTGCCAATGGCTGGAAGCATGTCCTGCTGACACTGGCTGACATGGGTGCTATCCGTCGTGCGCCGCCGCTGCCGTATGAAACATCAGGCCGTCCCGACCTTCCGGCTGTGATCGTTGAGAACTCTGACGTGTATTACAGGCTGTGCCAAATTAATCGTGACAAAACACGATGGTCCCTGGTTGTTTATGGTGCCGGTAACAAGGTATCAGGTCAGGCGGAGCGTGTATCTCAGCTGCTTGAGTCGGAGCAAGTGACGCAATTGCTCTATTTTGGTGACTTGGATGTGGCCGGTTTGAAAATCGCCCACCAACTGCATTGCAAGTTACTTGATGATTACGGCATATCTCTACAGTTGGATGAATCGCTTTACCATGCGCTGATCCTCAATCGTTTAATGACGCCCGAGGGCAATGCAAACAACGAGCGATTTGATTTTGAGGCGCTATGCGACTGGATGCCGCGTTTTGTTATCCGCGAAATGAAGGCGTTGATAGCAGGCCACCAACGACTACCACAAGAAGGTGTGGCTGACATCTGAAGTGGCCAGGTAACAATCTTAGGAATTGTCCCGAAATAATTTCCACATTTTGAACTCGATCTCCGTTCATCCTGAGTGCTGAGCTTGTCGAAGTATCGAAGGGTGATTGGCACAATACATGAGGCCGGAGTTCACGCCCTTCGATACTTCGACAAGCTCAGCACTCAGGACGAACGTAGTTTTGAAACCCAGAAATGTGGAAATTATTTCAGGACAGCTCCTTAATTAGCTCTACAGCCCTGATGTGAAGTAGTAATCCGCCCAAGGCATATCAACAAGGGACTTACTTCATAGGTTGCTGGAGAATTGCTATGAGATTCCGTTCCTATAGAGTCTTTAAGATTCTTGAGCGGTGAGCGGCTACGCCAAAGCCCGATTTTAAGCCAAGCTTCCTGCCAGTCCTGTTGCCACTCGCTATGGCCAAAATAGCCGTTTTTCTCCAGGTGGAACTGTTTTTTAAACAGGACTTTGGAGCCAAAGCAGATAGCCGGGTCATTGCTTTCCAACCTCTGCCGTATACGAAGCAGGCGAGCCTTTAAGGTTGACAGACGTCGTTTAGACTGGTGCTGGCCAAAGCGCAGTTGAGCGCGCTTTTGAGGATTTTCTTCTTTGTTCAGTGTCTTTGTCTGTTTCTCTATGTGCCGATGCTTTGACCAGATGCGACGCTGGTAACTGTCTTCAGTGTTTGCCAGGTTGGATATGACTGAGCGAATCTTACCCTCAATGCTGGATTTCGCTGCATTAAAGTACCGGGCAGGAATCCGGTAGCGGGCAATGGTCTTGTTTTTCAGGGAAGCCAATGATTGTCCCTTACGGCACTGTGCATATAACCCACGTTCGATGGACGACATCAGCCCGGCGATAGCGGACAGGGCGGCTTCTGGGCAGCGGAGACGTTCAGGCGGGTCTGGAAGGTCAGTGACAGGCTGTCAGTCAGAAACGAGTCTATTTCGCTCATGGCTACCCGGTTTCCTCTACAAATTTGCTCAATTTCTCCATCAGCTGCTGTTTTTTGTGACTGCCAAGATCACTGATGATCTCGTACTGCCAGCCTTTAGAGGCGCAATAGAACGAAAGCACTTCCTGCTGCCACTACAGGTCTTTTTCTTTCTGGTATGACTGGAAACCCACCGTTTTGCGCTGTGCCTGTGGAGACTGTTTCGTCATTAACAGACTGGCGCTGTAAGGTCGTTGACCGCCGACAGTAGGCTCAGGCACGAGTTTTCCACAAGCCTCCCAGCGAGAAGGGGATACCCCTAAATGGTCAGCGGCCTGAGAGATGGAGTATCGATCATTCACAACAGAACTTACTCATTGTGAATAGGTTCAAGTAACTAAGATAGGTTTTTGTTAACTGCAACAAGCCCCCAGGTTATTCACTCTTGATTAAAACCGCAACGAGCGCAACATTCGTTGTTATGATTCAAGGCTCAAGCTGCCTTTATGCCAGTCCTAAATACAATACACCACCCTGGAAACGGGCAAATGACTGTATTATTGCGACCAAAAGACCTGCACAGGACAAGTCTGGCAGGGCTTGTTGCGCTCGTTGCTTTTTATTTCAACTGCCTTGTTTAGAGTGCTGCGAAGCTCACATCAATAATATTAATTTGGCCTCTGGTGCCAAATCGGTAGGGCATTTGCCATGGCCCAACGATTTTCCACCAACCCACGCCAACACCAGCGGTGACGATAGTGTGCAGCCCGTCGATAACTTTATGGCCAACGACGTTCGGGTACATTCGACGCAAGATCAGATTATAAGGGAAAAACTGGCCAGCATGAGTGTGACCGGAAACCTGTAGATCGGCCTTGTTCTCAATACTTTCTGGTATAGAGACGGGATTATGGTCAAAGACAATGATCGGATCACTGGCTTGAACATTGTCGCGCTCATAAATTTCTTTCAGACTCATCCGATTGGTAACGGCAAACTTATTACCGATGTCATCGCGGCCAATTAAGCGAATGCCATCAATAGTGAGTACCTCATCGTGCAGAATCTCAATTCCTGAATTCTTGATAAAGGCAACATTACCATCCACATCGTTACCGTAGTATTCATGATTACCAAGAATCGAATAGACACCATGTTTTGCTGTTAATTCAGCAAAAACTTTTTTGTATCCCTCATTAACGTTGGTATGGCTGTCCTGAAAAATATCGCCACCAAACATAATGATGTCGGGATTTTCAGCGTTAACCTTCGCTACCATATCCACAAACAGCTGTTTGTTGGACGTTGGCATAAGATGGAGGTCGCTTATAAAGGCGATACGCAGCTGTTCTCTATCAGCGATTTTGTTAACAGTGATTTGGGTATGAACGACATCGGTATAACGATAGCTGATATAACCAATGACAGTCACTGTGCATAGCGAAGCGGCAATAATCCATTTTCGAAGATAGACCGGCACAGGCTTTATCAGATAATGAACGATCAGCAGTATCAGTACAGTAAGCAGCAAGTAGTGTGCAAGATAGACATAATTACCAAAAAACAGGCCATACAACTCGTTTTCAATAATGAGGTTCTTTCTGATATAGGCTAGTGGCAAGATGCCAAAAAATAGCAGCACGCTGGACAAAAACAGCTTAAACAACCGATAACCCTCGGAGAGTGGTGAATTTTCAATGCTAGAAAGCAGCCAAACGCAGATAATGTCAACAGAGTAGTCGCCTTCTCAATAGTTATCTAACAGTTGTTGTGTAAATATTGACTGCCAGTATTAATGGCAAACCCGGTTAACATGATAACAAAGAAAATAACAGCCAGAATAGACAGTGCGGTATCAGCACTTGTACTTGAGATAGGCATTAAACTTTCACTACCCTGATGGTTTCATTGTTAGGTTTGCGATGATATTCAGGTTGGCGAATTCTGTCGTTAAATTTATTTAAACCACCAAATACCTGAAAGATTGCATTGTATTTCTATGATCTGATAAGTATTGTTACATACTAAGCTCTTGTATATGCCATACGGACAGCGTATGCGAGAGTTTGACTCAAATCAGAATGATCATCAGGGAAGCTTATCAATGTTAAAATTTCCAGTCATTGCCTCTGCACTCCTGTGCGTAGCCACATCTGTAAGCGCTGCCGACAAGCCGGTTGGATCCGGTCCTAACCCATATTCAGACTGTGGTATTGGAGCCGCTCTGTTTTCCGAAGGTCCTGTGTGGGCTGCGGTAACCTCAAATGTCATCTGGGATATTGGATCAACGGCTGTTACTTCTGCAACCATGAGCCCTGAAACATGTAATGGCAGCAAAGTAAAAACGGCACAATTCATTATTGATAATTACGACAATCTGGCCGAAGAAACGGCACTTGGACAAGGTGAGCATTTGACCGCAATGTTGACTGTGCGGGGGTGTCAGGCATCGGCTCACCCGACGATTGTTCAGTCTATCCGCAAAGACATGGTGGGCAACGTGACAGCTGCCAGCTATTCAACCCTGTCTGACGTGGAAAAAGCCACTCAATATTATCAGGCGATGGATGCAGGTGTTGCCAGTGTAGCGGATAGCTGCTCCGCCTGATCTGATGTTTGGCGTTGTCTGCAGACAGCGCCAGTCCATATCTCAGTCAAACCATAAGACCTGTAAGCAGTGACTAAACCTATCTTCTCTCTTTGCCTGTTGCTTTTATCGCTGTCTTCTTTTGCTGTTGAGCCTGACACCTCCTCTGTTAATCCTTATATCCATCTTGCTACCATCCAAAAGCTATCAATAACCGATACATGGAAAAAATTGCTGGTTTATGAGCCATCCGGCTTATTGGGTGCAGAAGTTGAAAGTGCAATTCAGACCAAAGAATTCTTTCTGGCTCCCGATGGTCGAACCAAACCGGAAGCTGAACTACTGGCAACACTACAGGCATTCTCACAGCCAGTGGACAGTGACCCTGACTCTCACGCACAATGTCGTTTTCCTGCAAGGTATCAGTGGCTCAAGTCGGAACTTGGTTTAACAGATGAGTCAGTGACGCCTGTTCACTGCCCTGAATTTTCTGAATGGTCCGAGTACGGTGATGCGAAATCATTAAGCATTATTTTTGCCTCGGGGTACCTGGGTAACCCGGCATCTTATTATGGCCACACCCTGCTGAAGCTGAACTCAAAAGACAAAGACCGTACTCAGCTATTGGATACCAGTGTCAATTTTGGAGCCATCGTAGAAGATGGTGAAGACCCGGTCAGTTACATTTTCAAGGGCTTGTTTGGTGGATATAAAGGAGGCTTCAGCCATGCTGAATACTATTTTCATAATCAGAATTATGGGGAGCTGGAACTGCGTGACCTCTGGGAGTATGAACTGGATTTAACACCTGAACAGGTCGATTTTGTCCTCGCCCATACATGGGAAGTCTTGGGTAAGGAATACCAATACTTTTTCCTGAATAAAAATTGCTCATTTCGTCTTGGGGAATTGCTTGAGATTATCGATGGAGTGAAAGCCAACCCCGATAATGATTTTTGGGTGATACCGCAATCTCAAATTCTGGAACTGGACAAAGCCACATTAAACGGCAAACACTTGGTAAAAGCGATTACTTTTCAGCCATCAAGGCAGTTCCGTCTCTATAGTCGTTTTCGCACGCTTCAGGACCGACATAAAAGCATGGTTGCACAAGCCATTGCCAACCCGCACATACTCGATACGGATATTTTCCAGTCAGAACGTATGGACGACAGGTTTTCAATACTGGATACCCTGCTTGATTATTATCAGTTCCTTGGTCAGACCGCTTCAGAGGACGATCAACACGCCATTGAGCTGGCCTATCACAATGTACTGGCACACCGCTACACTCTTCCTCCCGGTGGCAGTAATCCCACCTATGAAAAGCCCGTCTCGCCCGATGAAGGGCGCGACCCAAGCCTTATTCAACTCGGGCTGCGTTACAATGACGAGCTTGGCGGTGGTATGACGGTGAATATTCGTCCTGCCTATTATGACAGTCTGGATGGAGGGGCAGAACATGCTGAGTTTGGTGAGCTGATTATGGGCCAGGTTGAACTGTCCATGTTTGACGACAAAGTCATTGTGGATGGTGTGGACTTTGTCAGTATTCAGAGCCTCGCAACAGAAGCGACCGGGCTTCCCGGTGATGGGTATGATTCGTGGAGACTGAAAGCGGGTTTACAGCCTGCCCGGCCCGACTGTTCAGAAACCTGTCTGACACTTCAGCTAGAGGGCGACAGGGGATACACGGCAATGGCTACCGATCACCTGGCTCTCTCCGGATTTGTTGGTGCCGCCGTTCGTGACAACAAACAAGGGGCCGGAAATCTGGAAGGCCGCATCACCGTCAATGCCGTGGCCAGCATCTCTGAACGGATAAATGCACTTTTTGAATACCAGCATAAGAAGCAAATTGATGGCTCCAGATCAGACCTAAACAGCTTCCGCTTTGATACCCGATATCAGATTAGCAAAAACCGGGAGTTAAGGTTTTCCTATGAACATGACGAAAGTGATGAATTTACCGTGCTTTTTGGACATTACTGGTAGTGACAGCTAACAGAAAGAGCGGGCTCAAGACAACCGCTGCCGATATTCAGAACTTCGCCTTTCTTCGTTTTTAAGGCAGGTAAATGGCGTATTCCTTTATAAATAGCGGTTTTTATATTCCCTGCTGAGGATAAAAAACCGCATCATCAATAGCATTAAATCACTGCTTCGCTAATGGCCTCACGATAACAGTCTACATTGCGCAGACCTGTGTCAGCATCAAACCAGTGCCAATGATCCCGGTTGATTTCCAGTGGCAACTCATGCCCTTCATCAATCTGGGCAGATTTATCAAGGCGAACACTAAGCCTCTCGTTAGAGCCTTTTACAACACCGACCGCCAGTAACTCAGAGCCTAACCGCTCAACAAGTTCCACAGACAGTATCAGGTCCGCATCCTCTTTTGAGCACAGCTGTAAATCTTCAGCACGGATGCCCAAAATAGCCGAGTCACCATCGAGTTTGCCCGACAGTGTGGCAATTTGGCTATGTCCCAATGCAATTCCGTCAGCTAACTGAGTTGCTTTCAACAAATTAATCGAGGGAGAGCCAAGAAAGCCGGCGACAAAAAGCGACGACGGATTACTATAGAGTTCGTCCGGTGTACCAATCTGTTCGGGTATGCCATTATTCATAACAATCAATCGGTCGGCTAACGTCATGGCTTCGATCTGATCATGGGTCACATAGATGGCAGTTGTTTTAAGCCGACGCTGCAACTTCTTGATCTCAAGTCGCATCTGGCCTCTCAGCCTTGCATCCAGATTGGATAAAGGTTCATCAAAGAGAAAGACCTCAGGCTTACGCACAATTGCGCGCCCCATGGCCACACGCTGACGTTGTCCACCTGAGAGCTGGCCTGGTTTCCGATCCAGCAGTTGAGAAAGCTCAAGCGTTTTTGCAGCCTCTTTAACCCGCTTGTCAATCTCAGCCTTTGCCAGCTTTCGATTTTTCAGGCCGTATGCCATGTTGTCAAACACCGTCATATGTGGGTAGAGCGCATAGTTCTGAAACACCATGGCAATATCCCTGTACGCCGGCTCCCTGTCATTCACCCGCTGATCTTTTATCCACAAGTCGCCACTGGTGATGGATTCCAGGCCTGCAATCATTCGCAGAAGCGTTGATTTACCACAACCGGACGGGCCAACGACAACCACCAGCTCACCATCAGCGATATCGATGCTGATGTTTTTTACGGCTGCAACACCATTGGCATAAGTCTTTCCAAGGCCGTCTATTTGCACTCGAGACATATTGATATCCTGTTATTTTTCGGTTTCCACCAACCCCTTGATGAACATTCGCTGGAAGATCACCACAACCAGAACCGGGGGAATTGTCGCCAGAATGGTTAAGCCAAAGGCGATATTAAACTGAGGTAAGTCACCACCTTCGTTGATGGTTTGAAACATTTGTCGTATGCCAATGACGACTGTGTAGTAGTCAGTATCTGTTGTCATCAGTAATGGCCAGAGATACTGGTTCCAACCAACCACAAACATGATGATGAAAATTGCAGCCAGCATGGTGGACGACAAAGGCAGAAGAATATCGACAAAGAACCGCACCGGCCCGGCACCATCCATACGGGCAGCTTCCATTAATTCTCCAGGCACTGAGCGATAGAACTGCCGGAAGAAAAAAGTGCCCGTCGCTGATGCGATCAAGGGAATAATCAATCCGGCGTAGCTGTTGAGCAGCTCCAGCTGGGCGACCACTTCATAGGAAGGAATAATCCTGACCTCCAGAGGTAGCAGCAGTGTTGCAAAAATCATCCAGAACAACGGTGTTGCCAGGGGAAACCGAAAATAAACCAGGGCATAGGCAGCAATGGTGGAGATAATGATCTTGCCAATAGCAAAGCCCAGACCCAGCACAAGACTGTTCCACAACATACGCCAGGCGGGTGTTGATAAATCATCATTACCGCCAAGAATGGCCTTGTACGTTTCCCATCCATGCCCTCCGGGAAAAAATTGCAGCCCTTCCTTAAACAATGTCTCCGGCGTATGGGTGGATGACATGAGCGCAATCCATAAAGGCAACACCATAATCAGGGTGCCCATTATTAAAATACCGTGACGTATGACGGTGCGAGTCCATGGTTTACTCATCAGTAATGCACCTTTTTATCAACATAACGGAACTGGATAATCGTCAGGCAAATAACAAACAGCATCAGAATAACCGACTGCGCGGCGCTACCTCCCAAATCAGCGCCAAGAAAACCATCCTGATAAATCTTGTACACCAATGTCGTAGTTGAGCCTGCGGGGCCGCCACGGGTGGTCAGATCGATCACGCCAAAAGTTTCGAAGAAAGCATAAGTCGTATTGATAACCAAAAGGAAGAACGTGGTTGGAGCCAGAAGTGGAAAGGTAACTGTCCAGAATCGTTTAATAGAACCCGGGCAATCAATTCTTGCAGCTTCCTGAACAGAAGCAGGTATCCCCTGCAAACCGGATAAGAAGAAAATAAAGTTGATGCTTAACTGCTTCCATACAGAAATTAAAACGACAACGAAGATCGCATCACTTCCATCCCGGGTATGGTTAAAGTCAAAGCCGAGTGCGTTGATACCATTGTAAAGATCCCCCATCAAAGGGCTGAACAATAAACTGCCAACCAGGCCAGCCGCTGGAGGCGCGATGGCATAGGCCCACATCAGAAAGGTTTTATAAACCCCGGCACCGGTCAACACTTCATTCACCTGAACCGCCAGTAGTAATGCCAGTGATAGAGAAAAAAGGGTAACCATCACTGAAAAAAACAAGGTAAACAACACCGTGCTGACATACTCCGGATCTTCCAGAACATCAGTAAAATTTCGCAACCCGACAAATTCGCTGGAAAGCCCGAAAGCATCTTCCATATAAAATGACTGCTGAATAGCCTGGCCAGATGGCCAGAGAAAAAACACCAGGATGATGAGTACCTGGGGTAATATCAAGAAATACGGCAGTGCACTGTGTTGAAACTGATTTTTCTGCACAACAATTTATAACCCGAAAAATGTTACCAGAAGCACCACAGCCCCTGAGTAACTGTGGTGATAGAACAATTAGCCACTTAGTTATAAGTGTCGTTAAAGCGGGACAGCAGTTTGTTGGATTCACGCTCAATAGAATTGAAGGCATCGTCCACACTGGTCTGTCCGGAGAGAATCTTTTCATAATTCTTGTAGAGGCTTTCACGAATCTGAACGTAGTAGCCCAGACGATAGCCTTTGGTCCACTCGCCACCAGCAAGGCTCAACTGCAGCATACCAACCTCAGCATCCGGTGCTTCCTGGTAATAGCCACTCTCTTTGGCCAGTGTATAGGCATCGTTGGTGATGGCCACATAGCCAGTTTCCTTGTGCCATAACAACTGAGTCTCAGCCTGTGTCAGGAATTTGTAGAATTCAGCAATGCCCTTGTATTCATCCGCATCGTGCCCGGTAAAACTGAACAGTGCTGCACCACCAATAAAGGTGCTTTTGGGCTCTTCGATCAGGCTGTTCCAGTAGGGCAGATAGGTTGTGCCAAATTCAAAGTCAGCCGTCTTTTGCAAGTTTCCGAAAGAACCGGATGAGCCCAGCCACATTGCCACCTGACCTTTGGTAAAGGCATCCTGATTGTCGCCCCAGGCTCTGCCGTAATAGCCATAGTAGCCATCATCCATCCACTCTTTGACTTTGCCCCAGTGCATTTTCAGGGCATCGTTGTTATAGAGAATTTTTACATCAGTGCTGTCGTAACCGTTGTTGCCAGTTGCCATGGGCAGGTTATGGCGGGAATGGAAGTTCTCGGAAAAGATCCATGGGCTGTGAGACTGAGCCAATGCCAGATAACCAGCGGCTTTCAGTTTGGGCGCGGCCTGCTCAAACTCTTCCCAGGTTTTGGGTGGAGTTACACCGGCTTTGGCAAGGGCTTCTTTGTTGAAATAAAGAAGAGGTGTGGAACTGTTGAAGGGCATTCCGATCATTTTGCCGGCAGAGTCTGCATAAAAGTGTCGAACACCGGGGATATAATCGTTGCTATCAAAGGCAATACCATTATCTTCCAGCAGATCCTGCACTGGATAGACGGCACCCTTCGCATTGATAACAGTTGCAGCACCGGCATCAAAAACCTGTATGATATGTGGCGCTTTTCTTGCCCTGAAAGCTGCAATACCGGCAGTCATCGTGTCTTCATAACCGCCTTTGTTTACCGCTGTCAGCCTGTATTCATCCTGACTCTGGTTAAAGCGGTCTACTAATATTTCAACCACTTCACCATTTCTGCCACCCATGGCATGCCACAAGGTTAATTCGGTTGCACCCTGTGCAATTGATGCCGCAAAAGAGGAGACACTCAAGCCAGCAAACACGATCAATTTTCTGATGTTCATTTATAATGATCCATTTCTGATTTTATTAGTCAACAGAACACATCCTAAGAATTCAAAATGACAGTTTTGTTAAAATCTGAAACTCGACTTGCCGGTTTCTAATGGACGTTTGTTTGATTCAGGTTAAAACTTTAGCTCATTGACCCGTTTTCCTGTGTCGGGATAAGGTAGAGCTTTAACGCAGTTATTATCAGACGATGGCTAATCCAGGGAGGATTAATGCCCCATAAACTTATCCTCAAGCTGTTGCTTGCCTGCTCTGTAATGCTGAACATCTCTTCAGTTAAGGCTCAAACCCCAGCTGAGATTGATGAACCCCTCTATAAGCCGTTCATTGAGCGCTATATTCTTGATGAGCTCAAGAATCTCCGTCAGGACCAGCAGTTCATGCGGGCTGAACTGATCAATAAAGTTGCTGAGGCCCGGCTGGATGCCTCAGATCGAGCAGTTCGCTATACAACGGATACCGTTAACAATATCTTTTTCATCATTACTGGCGCGGCTTCGATTCTGGTTTTGCTTGGGTGGCGTTCATTGCGAGAGGTTCGTGAAACCATTAAGGCACAGGTTGAAAGCCAGGTTTCTCAGATGACACTGGAATATGAGAAAAGACTGAATGAGCTTGAGACGAAGCTGGTCGTGCGCTCGGAGCAGATTATTTCTGCCCAGGAAAAGATATCGCAAACCAATCAGGTTCATTCATTATGGATGCGTGCAGGGCTTGAGACAAACCTCCATGAGCAGATCAACATCTATGACCAGATTCTGGAAATCAACCCGGATGATGTTGAGGCACTGACCTATAAGGCTGACTCGTTGCTGGATCTTGGTGAGGCCCGATGGGCGCTATCACTGACCAATCAGGCGATTGATCATGATCACGAATATGCGCTTGCCTACTGGCAAAGGGCCTGTGCAGAAGCGGCACTTGGGCAGCATGATGAAGCAGTACGGGACCTTGAAACCGCCATACTGCAATCTCCCGCATTAAAGGATGAAGTCGTCAGTGAGACGGCTTTTGAGGTTCTGCATGGCCATCTGTCGTTTAAGAAGTTGTTACAGCCAGAGATGTCCGATGTAGAAATGAGTTAGTTCTCGTCCAAAAAAACCAACCAACTGAGGACATGAGTATTTTATTCTGAAAAATAAGTGAAGCCCTTCTATTTTTCCATATCAGGTAGGAAAGGCTTCATGTAAAACATGGAACCCTATTCGAACCGTAACTATTTTGGCCTTAACTGACCTATATCATGAGGCTTACCTGTTGCCATATCGATATCATTCAAGAAAGCCTTTACCCGCGATCGGATATGAGCAATATGACTTTTATCCGTTGTCATAAAGCCAAACGGAATAGGTATGGGAGAAGTATCCGGTGCTGATAAATGATATATAACGACAGCAAATAAATCGCTGTTAACAATCACCTCAACGTTGCCGTTGCAGAAGTCTCCTGTGTAGCCAAACAGGCTATCTTTATTGAAATCCTCAAACTCTATTCCACAAACCCGCCGTAGCCGGTCATGATTTTCTGCCAGCGGCAGATACAATTTTGGCTGGTACAGCTTTTTGGCTTTTTTCCCCGTGGTTTTTGCGCTATCCCGTACATATTGTAAGCAACTAAGAACTTTTTCGGATTCTCCCCAGAAAGGATTATTGGGTGCCAGCCATATTAACTCGTCAGCCTCATGCCCGGTTCTCTTTGGTTGCTTTACATTTTTTTCCAGTATCTCGGTAATCAAACGCCAGTTTTCAAGGGTATAAATGATACCCAGAAAGGGGGTGAGATCAGCCCCTCTAGGAGGCTGTCCGAGAATAGCGCCCGTAGCGAGGATGGCAGAAAATTGAGGATAAAAAGTCGGAAATTTTTAGTGAATAGTGGTTCTA